>CAZBUW010000077.1:0-14480 GCA_964495195.1 uncultured Roseburia sp. | reverse complement strand
GATAAAATCTTAAGTTTCCCATATATACAATTCTTGT
The DNA here is from genome assembly GCA_964495195.1 of uncultured Roseburia sp. GTDB lineage: Bacteria > Bacillota > Clostridia > Lachnospirales > Lachnospiraceae > Roseburia. The sequence goes on along the minus strand of CAZBUW010000077.1, from coordinate 14,443 downwards.
TCGTGAAACAACCCTAAATTATCTGACATTTATTGGAAGAATCGGTCAGAAAATGCCCTTTGCATCCCTTATAAAAAAATGCACACGATGGGAATTGTGATAACGGAAAACAGTGTGCTCAAAATAACCCCGTGCGTACAGCAGGTGTCATCCGCACCGTACTCCTTCGTCATCATTGTGATAATACTTCCGACCGGCATGGCAAGCTCTAAGACAAACACCCCTGCTAAGACCGCATTGATTTCAGTGTGCTTAAGGCAGACTGCCGCGAGCACCGGAATGAGGAGGAAACGGATTCCTACAAAAAAATACATTTTCACATTTCCAAAAATAACTTTCAAATCGGACTGCGCCACGGACACTCCGATTAAAAGCATGGAGATTGGAATCGTCGCATTTCCCATATAATCACAGAACGTGACGACCGGCTCCGGAAAGTGAATCCCGAGCGCATAGATTACAATGGCTGCCACGGAAGCTGCCACCCCGGGGTTTAGTATTTTTTTCCAAAAGGGTACGCCGTCGCCCGCCTGGGGATTTCCATTCTCCTCCGCAGCTTTTTTTGTAAGGTACACTCCATATGTGTACAGTACAAAATTGTACGTCAGAAGATAGAAGACTAAATAGAACACGGCGTCCGCTCCAAGCACATTCCTTATGACCGGAATTCCCATAAATCCCACGTTTGCAAAGATTGTCATCAGGCGGTAAACATTTTTTTCTCTCCTCTTTGGTCGAAAGAGAAGTACCATCACGCCGCTCCATAAAATCAAAAATGCAAAGTACAGGAAAACCAGTCCGAGATTGACCGCGATCACACTTCCCCCGCCCCCTGCACTTTTCTCCAAAACACTGTTTAATACCAGTATCGGATTAAAAATATTGACCACCAGCCCCGAGAGTTTCTGCGAGGCCGGTTCGTCCAAATAGTTTTTGCGATAACAAAAATATCCTGTCAGCATCATGCCGAACAGTACCAGCATCTGCCCCAAAATTACAACTACATTCATTTTTTTACTTTCTGCGTTTTAAGATGGCATCGAGCACTTTGTCCGCAGCTTCCTCCTTGCTCATCAGCGCAAGCTCCTCCTGCGCATCCTCCGTGATAATCGTCAGAACATTCGTATCGGTTCCAAATCCGGCTCCCTCGACCTTTAGGTTGTTTGCCACAATCATGTCGAGATTTTTTTTCGCCAGCTTCTTCCTCGAGTTCTCAAGCATATGCTCCGTCTCCATGGAAAATCCGCAGAGGAATGTCCTTCCCTTGTTCTTTCCGAGCGTTCCTAAAATATCGTCCGTGCGCTCGAGTGCTATGGATGCCTCTCCCTCGCTCTTTTTAATTTTTTCTTCACTGACAGTTGCAGGGCGGTAATCGGCGACCGCTGCCGCCTTGATGATGATATCCTGCTCAGCCGCCACAGAGGTCACTGCCTCGTACATATCCTTCGCCGATACCACCGGAACATTCTTTACAAACATCGGCGGCTCTAAGGATGTCCTGCCGGATACCAGCGTCACATCCGCTCCGCGGAGCATTGCCCGCTTTGCCAACGCATATCCCATCTTTCCGGTGGAGTGATTGGTGATATAGCGCACCGGGTCGATCGCCTCCTGGGTCGGTCCCGCTGTCACTAAGACCTTCAAGCCCTTCATATCCTTCTCATGTGCGAGTTCTCTTATCACATATTCGACGAGTGTCTCCTCGGATGGGAGCTTTCCGGTTCCGGTGTCCCCGTTTGCAAGCATTCCGACAACCGGCGGAATAATCTCGTATCCGAAGCGCTTTAACTTTTCAAGATTGTCCTGCACGATTGGATTTAAGTACATATTGTGGTTCATCGCAGGCGCCACGAGCACCTTGCACGGGCACGCCATCACGGTTGTCGTCAGCATGTCATCTGCAATTCCGTTCGCGATTTTTCCAATGACATTTGCAGTTACAGGTGCCAACAGCACTAAGTCTGCCTGCTTTGCCAGTGCAACATGTTCCACGGAAAACTCAAAGTTGCGGTCAAACGTGTCAATCAGACATTTGTTGCCGGTGAGCGTCTCAAATGTCGTCGCCGTGATAAAATTGGTCGCATTCTGCGTCATCAGCACATGCACATTACAGTGAAGCTTCTTTAACATTCTTGCCACATTTGGCATTTTATATGCCGCGATTCCTCCGGTCACACCCAATAAAACTGTTTTTCCCTGTAACATTTTTCTCTGTCCTTTCCGTCTATTTTTTCAATTGAAGCAGCGCTTTACCGATTGCGGTTGTCAGCACTGCCGCCACGATTGCCTCCGGTATACCGTTGGTTGCGATGATTGTCAGGATTACTCCGTACACTGCATCTAACGCGATTTCTTTGGCCGCTGCAAATTCATGGCTGAAGCAAACGTAAATCAGGTTCATAACTAATAATGTATTTGTAAACGCTCCGGCTACTCCCGCGACCGGAAGTGCAAGCCAGTCCCCCGCATTCTTTTCTTTGCACAGGTGCTTGATTCCCCTGTATACAAAATACGGAACGACACCTACTAAAATTCTCGGTACAAAGCAGATTACGACGCTCCAGAAATTGCCGCCGATCTCACCGATGGAATAGAACGGTGAAAAAGCAAACGACAGAAGGCTCGGATTGAACGTATTGTTAATCATGCTGGTGCACCCAAACACGAACCCGAGGAAGCCGCCCTTCTTCGGCCCTAACACGATTGATCCGATGATGACCGGAACATGAATTAATGTTGCTTTAATCACGACAAGATTAATATACCCAATCATCGGAATAAATGCCATCATAATGATGATTGCGGTAAAAAGCGCCGTGAGAACCATGTCTCTGATATTTGTTTTCTTTTCCATTCTCATAACCTCTTCTTTTATATTTTATGCAAAATTGTGCTGCAGTTTTTCTTTTACCTGCTTCATCCCGCCGACAAACCGACTGTCAAGCTCGTAGAACGCGAGCCCCACCGGAACACAGATGAAAATATTATAAGGCACGGCAATCCACCAATCTGCCGACATAATTTTTCCGCCCAACTCAAAATGATAATACACCATCTGCACCAGGAAAATATGGTAGGACGCCTTTCCCATCCAAATTAACATCCTGCCCAGACAGCCCGGAATCTCGCTGTGATAAAATCTTCGAAACAGCAAAACCACAATTGGAAATATGTAAAATGCAACCGGCATTGCAGTTGTTGACCAATAGTCGAACAGCACGAAATCGTCCCCGAACAGCGCGACCTCCTGCTCCATCTGCAGCGCGTAGACGATGTATACAAATCCGGCAGCAAACATCAGCAGCATCTGATACCAGCGCAGCCTCTGTTCCGGGTGCAGATACAGATAGCATCCAAATGCGATCAGCAACAGATATCTCCCGATACACAACCTGTAGTAATAGACATCCATCTCTGTCAATACGACCGCAACCTCAAACATCAGGTTGGCTGCCGCCGCTATTCCGATTCCGAGTCCGGCATTCCGGTCTACCAAAAAATAAATAATCGGAAATACGACAAGCAGCTGCAGCATCACCGGCACATAATAGCTTCCCGGACCGTATGCCCCCAGCAGAAAAATTCTCGCCGGATCAATGTATTTTCCTTCCACTATAAGCAGTGCAATCTCGATTACACAAACGGTAAAAAACGGAACCAGAAATCGCACCAGTTTTGGCTTCACCATGCTCCACCCGTACATCTGACGAAGTTTTCCGTCCGTCTTTTTCCGGTTGGACATGGCAAAATTATAGCCGCTTAAAATCATAAAGACCGGCACCGCCATGTTGATCAGCATGGTAAAAAAAGGTGATGTTTTATCACTCCACTCATAGTGTGTGACAATTACCATCAGAACACAGACGGCTTTGAGATAATCAATCAGTTCGATTCTCTTTTTCATATCTTAACACTATCCTCTTTCTTCAAAAACATATTCTGAAAATACTTTTCATACATTGTGCTATTATACGCTATATGCCGGCTTGTTTCAATTTGCATTTTCTCATATTTTGCGCAATTTTTCACTGATTTTTTGTATGTTTTTCAATGAGGACATAGAGTGTACATACCGCCCGAGAGAACTTTTTATTATGAAAAAGATTTTATATGTACACAAAAAAGAGACAGGATTAACTCCTGCCTCTCAAAACCGATTAATCTTTTAATGGAAGTCCCTTTCCGTCTTTGTCAATGGAACCGGTCAGAATCATGATTCCCTCCACAAGTCCCCAGATACCGGAAACAGGAGCGCCTATTCCACAGGTTGCAACTGTGAGTACCAGCTGGATCACTGCCTTTGTCGTGTAACCCAGATAAAAGTTGTGGATTCCCAGAGGTCCTAAGAAAATTCCCAGAAGTCCCGCAGCCATCTTCGACTTGTCTCCCTGTATTCCATAAGCATTCAAAGCGACGCCACAGTTAAGGCACACTGTACTGTTCGGTGGTGTTGGCTGACCGCAGTGCGGGCAGTACTGATTGCCGTTCCCTTTCGGGCATCCGCATCTCACACACATTACCGCCTCATCTGTCGTATATTGTTGTCCGCAATTCCTACAAAACATAACTATCTCCTCCTAGTGTAAATTATTGTCTTATATTTTACCATACTCCTCTGTCAGAAGAAATAGGATTTTATAAAACCTTCGCGAGGAAATTTTGAAGTCTGTCAGACTTCGGATTTTCAAAAATTTCTTCCGGCGTTCCGGTTTCTATGATTTTGCCATCCGCCATAAAGACAACCCGATCTGCGACCTCCCTGGCAAAACCCATCTCGTGGGTAACCACGACCATTGTCATTCCCTCAGATGCGAGCTGTTTCATAACATCAAGGACTTCTCCTACCATCTCCGGATCAAGTGCTGAAGTCGGTTCATCGAACAATATGACCTCCGGATTCATACACAGCGCGCGTACAATCGCAATACGCTGTTTCTGTCCGCCAGAAAGCTGACTCGGATAAGATTTTGCCCTGTCTTTCAGATTGACTCGCTCGAGCAGTTCAAGGGCTGTTTTCTCTGCTTCCACCCTTGGCTTCTTAAGAAGCTTTATTGGAGCTATTGTCATATTCTTAAGAATTGTCATATTCGGAAAAAGTTCGAAATGCTGGAATACCATTCCCATTTTCTGTCTCAACCGATCGATATTGATTTTCGGGTCTGTAATATCTGTCCCGTCTACAATTATGTTTCCTTCTGTTGGCAGTTCAAGAAGATTCAGGGAGCGAAGCAGCGTAGACTTACCGCTTCCCGATGGCCCGATGATAACCACCACCTCGCCGGAATCAACCGTGAGTGATACGTCATCCAGCGCCTTTATCTTTCCACCTTTATAATACTTTTTTAAATGCTCTACATGAATAAGATTATCGCTCATTTATTCTCAACCTCCTCTCCATCCTGCCTACAAGTGATGTAAGTACTATTACGAGTATGAGATAGATCAGCGCCACCGCAATAAGCGGCATAAAGGCTGAAAAAGTTCTTCCCCGGATCAGATCTCCCGCCTTGGTGAGATCGACAATCCCTATATACCCTGCGATTGAGGTTTCCTTAATCAGAACGATGAATTCATTGCAGAGAGCCGGAAGCACGTTCTTAAAAACCTGCGGGATTACGACATACGCCATCGTCTGAACATAGTTAAATCCCAGCGATCTTCCCGCCTCAAACTGCCCCTGCGGAATTGACATAATACCGCCGCGTATTATCTCTGCGACATATGCTCCCGAATTCAGCCCAAACGCGATTATTGCAATTCCGATGTCATTGGTAGAGCTTGCAAAAATCACAAAGTAACATATGAGCAACTGCACTACCGTAGGGGTTCCCCGGATAACGGTGAGATAGAGTCTGCATATCTGGTTCAATACAAATAGTATGTAATACCCAGAGGTCTTATTGCGGCTCATAGACTCTACATTCTTATCATAGGTAGAGCGCACTCCGGCAACGAGGATTCCCAGCAGGATGCCAATCAATACAGCTACAAAAGTAATTTCAAGTGTAACACCAAGTCCCTTGAGTAAGGATAACCAACGATCTGAATCTATAAAGTTTAAGAAAAAGTCTGAAACGACTTTTGACCACCATTCACTCACTTTTTTACTCCTATTCCTAAGAAACTGCTAAAAGTTATTTTTCAACAGTTCCTTACTCAGCAGAAATATATTCCGCAATAATTTTATCAATAGTTCCGTCCGCCTTTAACTCGTCAAGCGCGGCATTGATATCATTCAAGAAATCGGTATTGTCTTTTGCCACGCAGATTGCGTATTCTTCTTCGACATAAGCTGTATCCAGAACTACTAACCCATCGTTTGTTGCAACATACGACTTCGCCGGCTCATTATCAATAATCACACAGTCGACCTTGCCGCTTACAAGCGCCTGCACCGCATCCGCACCGGTCTTATAACGCACAACTGCATCCTCGCCGTAATCCTCTGACGCATATATATCTCCTGTTGTATCCTGCTGCACGCCAATTTTTATATCTGCTGAAAGATCGTCTGCTGACTGGATATCGGAACCCTCAGGAACAATGATTGACTGTACTCCTGTCGCATATGTCTCTGAAAAGTCAACACTCTTTTTCCGCTCATCCGTCACTGTCATTCCGGCCATACCGAAATCATATTTTCCTGTCTGTACGCCCGCAATGATGGAACCAAAGTCAACATCCTCAATCTTGAGTTCACATCCGACTTTATCAGCGATTGCCTGCGCAATCTCAACGTCGATTCCAAGGTAATCATCCCCCTCCACATACTCATACGGTGGAAACGCGGCATTTGTCGCCATGATAAGAGTCTCCGTCGAACCATCTCCTGCACTCTCCGTGCTGCCACATGCCGCGAAAACCGCCGCACACATTACTGTTGCAAATCCAAACGCAATCATTTTCTTAAGATTTCTCATTTTAAATCCTCCACTTTCCTATTGTTTTGCTATAATAAAGAGTTTGCTTGCAAACTCTTCGCGCGCGAGCGGTGTTGCATAGCAACTTCCTTCCTCTCCGCGAGCTGCGCATCCCCGCGGAGCGTTTTTTATCGAATAGGATTTTCCTATTCGATAAAAAAGACAGCTTCCATTTGGAAACTGCCTCATTGCAATCTATTTCGAATTATACCTTAATTATTACAAATAATCAACACAAATTTTGTAAAAAATACAAAAACAGTGGGAGCGTCACAATCATTATGATTGTGTTCTGCATGACCGTAACTGCTGCTAATTCCGGATGCTTATTGTATTTTTCAGCCATAATAACATTGAGCGAGCCGGATGGCATTGCGCTTAGCATAACGGCAACCATGGCAACAACGGAATCTATCTTCAATAGATACATGGTCAGAAACGTCACAGCCGGAATCAACAGCATTCTTAAAAAACTAAGCAGATATGCCGTTTTATTTTTCAGAATGCTTACAATGTCCATTCCGCATATCTCGGAGCCAATTATGAACATGGAAATCGGCATCATAGTGTCTGAGACAAGTTCCAGCGATTCCGTGAGGAAAGAGGGAAACCGGAACGGCGCGATATATAAAACAACTGCCAAAATCGATATCCATATAATCGGGTTTGCAAGAACCGCCTTAACACTGTTTCCCTTTCCATCGCTCTTAAGCAGCGAGATACCGTAGGAAAAATATAAAAGGTCAAATATCACATTATAAATTGCTCCGTAAAGCATTCCCGTCTGTCCCGCCAGTTCTTTCACAAGTGGCAGGCCCACAAAACCTGTATTGGCAAAGGCGACAATCAGTGTGCTTATCACTCTCTCGTCATGGGCGATTCGAAAAACTTTCCCCGCAATTTTAAAACCTTCAAAAACGACCAGATAATACAGCAGGGCGATGATTCCGATCAGTGCTATCCCCTTAAGATTTTCTCCGGAGAATTCATCCTGGGACGATGCAAGCATACTTACCGGCAAAATAATATTTACAAGAAGCTCCGACAGAGAATGCCTGCCGCTTTTATCAAGCACGCCCACCTTTGTGGCCAGATACCCGATTCCCATTAAAAACAAAATTTTAAACATTAATGTAAGTACCATGTGCTACACCTCTGAAAACAAAAGATGGTATTGCCCTGTAAGACAGTAGCCCATGTTCTCTCCGCTTATCCTTTGAAGCGCTTCGATGGAATCGTCACTGTAGAAAGCGCTGTGGGGCGTGATAATTACATTCTCCCTGTCAAGCAGACCGCATTTATCAAGCTCCGGATTCTCTGCCTCCAAAACGTCAAGGCCGGCAGCTCTTATCTGACCGCTGTCCAAAGCGGACACAAGATCCCTTTCAATCACGGAACCGCCTCGTCCGACATTGATAAATATTGGTTTTCTCTCCATTTTTGCAAAGGACTCCCTGTTAAAAAATCCCGCATTTTCTTTCGTAAGATTCATATGGTTTGTAATGATATCTGATACCTTTAACACCTCGTCTGCATCTAATAGTGTCACGCCGAGGGCTTTGGCCGCATCCCCGTCTGCATACGGGTCGAACGCAACGATGTCCATATCATACGCCCCCGCCAGCTTTGCTACCCGTCTTCCTATTTTTCCAAACCCGAATATCCCAAGCGTCTGGCTTGCCAGCGTATGACCTCCTGAAATCGTATGATATTTCCACTCATGATTTTCCTCTATTCTCCGGGTATAGTATTTCAGATTTCGATTGAGGGCATTGATGAGTGCAAACGTGTGCTCTGCAACCTCCTCTGTGCAGTATTCCGCTATATGGCATACTCTTATTCCATAATCCTTTGCTGCGGCAACATCGATATTCGAGTAGCCCGCTCCACTGACGGAGATACATTTGAGATTTGGAACTCTTTTTATGATGTCCTCCTCAATCTCCAAAAAACCTGTTATCAGACCGTCAGCGTCTCCCAGCTTTTCAATCAGCCGCTCATCATCCTCGTATTCATATATCTCAACCTCACATTCCTGAAAGCTGTCTCCCATAGAGTGCCGCAGTGCATTCAGGGTCGGCTCATAATTTTCCTCCAACGCACTTTTGTAATCGCTAATAAGAATCTTATGCAATTTTCTCACCCTTTTCTTCCTCTAAAATCTCACGGATGGCAATCAAAACTACCTCCATCTCCTGCTCAGTGCCAATGGTTATTCTCAGGTAAGCCGCCAGCTCCGGGTCTGCAAAATGCCTTGTGAGAATGCCCTCGTCCTTAAGCCTGCTGCATAGTAATTCCGAATCGATTGCGCTATGTCTGCAAAAAACAAAATTAGCTTTTGAGGGAAGTACTTCGAATCCAAGTTTCTCAAGCTCCGCCTTTGTATGCTCTCTGTTTGAGACAATCGTCTTCACGCAGCAGTCATAATAATAACTGTCCTTCATTGCCGCAACACCGGCTGCCATCGTAAGCGCATTTAAATTGAATGGGTTGAAGGAGAACTTTATGCTGTTTAAGTCCCCGACAATTTCCTTGCACGCAATTGCAAATCCGATGTGAAGTCCCGCCAGGTTTCTCGATTTTGAAAAAGTTCTCACAACTACAAGATTCGGGTATTTTGTGGCAAGCGGCAGACAGGTCTCCCCCGAATAATCCGCGTATGCTTCATCTACTATAACCATCCGCTCCGGATTTTTCTTCACCAATCTCTCAATATCGGCTACAGGAATCGTAAGCCCCGTCGGATTGTTTGGGTTTGCTAAAATAATATCGCCATCGAGATCCATGTAATCATTTATATCTATTGAAAAATCATCCTTAACCGGAATCTCCTCCATGTCAAGTCCATAGGTCTTTGCGTAAGTTCTGTAAAAGCCATAGGTAATATTCGGAAAATAGATTTTCATTCCTCTGCGGAAAAAACTCATAAGCACAAAACTCAGCACCTCATCGGCACCATTTCCCGCAAATACCTCATCCTCCGTAACTCCGTAGGCCTCCGCTACCGCCTGTCTGAAAGAATGGCAGTGCGGATCAGCGTAATAGCTCATATTCCACACTTCCTTCTTTGATACTGCCTCAAATACCTTTGGCGAAGGCGGCATCGTGCTTTCGTTGGCATTGAGCTTTATATAGGGCTTATCCTTCGGCTGCTCACCAGGCACATACGGTTCCATTTCCTTATATTCATCTACTAAAAAAATACTCATAATCCAATCTCCTTTTCTAAATCTATAATCTCTCAGCCTCTCAAAAGAGGGAACGTCATACAGTGAGGTCCTCCCCCCGCCTTGAGTATCTCTGTAATGTCAAGCTCGACCACTTCCATCCCTTTTCCGGCAAGAATTTCATTTACAGATGTATTTCGTTTCAAAGACATGACACGCCTATCTCCCAATGCCTGCAGATTGCAGCCATGAAGAAAAATCGCCTCCTCATCGACAGGGATTATCTCAATATCCCTCTTTTTCAGCAATTCCCGGAATTCCTTTGGCAGGCCCTCCTCATAGGAAACCGCCAAATGCTCGTCAACCAGGTTGAAGCACATATCCAGATGCAGATATCTCGGGTCGAGCGGAACACCTGTCACCTCGTAGCCAAGGGGCTCCAAAATAGCCCTGATCTCTTCCAGCCCCTTTTGATTCGTCCTGTCCGCCATTCCCACGACAATCCACTTTTCGCTCATGAACATAAAATCTCCGCCCTCAAACAGGCCTTCTTTTACTTCGCCGAGCATTGGCACCTTCAGCTCTTCCATTCTCCTCCTGTAGTCGACGTGCTCCTTATAGCGCATATCGAGCTTGAACCGCCCCATGATATAGCCTTCCTTCACACAGCCTCCAAAATCGCGGGAAAATACAGAATTAGGCCTCTCCCGATCCGCATCTAAGAATTCCACCTCAACGCCCGCGGCCCTGTATGCATCAACAAACGCCTGATGCTCCCTCAGCATGACATCCACATCCATTGTGGTATCCTTCCATTTTTTTGCAATTTCATTAATCGGTGCAGGTTTTAAATATTCCGGTCTTGAGACCAATACTTTTTTTAATGTGCTTGTTCCATCCTTTACATACATTTTCATTTACCTCTACAAAAATTCTTTCAATGCTTTATTTATGAGCTTTGGCAGTATTTCAAAGCTGTATGGTACATATAGTCTTTCCGTCCACTTATGTGCATCCTTCCCGTGAACGCCAAAATTCACTGCCTTTATCCCAAGCGACTTTATTTTTTCAAATGGGAGCGGATAAATCTCATCCATCTCAGGAAAGCTGTTCTTGAGCCGTTCTACCGATTCCGGTGTATCGTCGATTGCCAGATAGCTGCTGTCGGAAAGGCTCGGGAAAAATCTGCAAATGTTGTACTCTATGCCCTCTTCTTTTTCTATTTCTCCTGCTATTTTTCTTAATCGCTCTATCATTTCCTCATCACAATCCTGAAGTGTGTTATGTGGGCAGTATGGCGCTGCAAAATATAAAACTACAACAGGATGATAGATGCCTGCCTCCGCGAGCAGTTCCCTGATGAGTTCAATCGGAATCTCCCTTTTGTCGATACCGTCAGCCTCCGCCTCTCTTCTTTTGACCTTGAGCATGTCATCAACTCTGTCTCCTGCTTTTTCCCTTGCAAGCTCATATAGCTTTTCATAGGTCATACACTCACATCTTCTGCCGAGCGATGTGTACTCCTTCCCTGTCAGCCTGCAGAAACTCTCATAGTTCTTATCTCTATCGGATGCGGTTTCGTTCACTGCCTCCCTCGCCTTTTCCATAAGTTTGCCGATAATGTCCTCCATAGCGGCATTGTGAACAAAATAATTGAAATATATCAGAGCTTCCTTTGCAGTCTGAACATTGTACCACGGCTTTAAGTCCTTCATCTTCAACGCCACTGGCGGAAGAGAATACTCTCCTTTATATTCGTCGCAAAAATCTGTGTTGAGATTTATTGACGCCGTAAGCTTCGCCGCTATTGTCGTTGGGTCAAAACCCTCAAAGCATTGTCCCACATGCGTCTCCTGACCTCTTATGTAAAAGCAGGGCAAAAGCTTCCCGACTGTGCCCGTATATATGTACTGATGCTCATCCCCCGGGTACATCGGACAGGTGTAATCATTGTTAATGGCAAGAACATAGTTCAAACCATGTTTTTCTTTGATCACATCCAGCATATCCAATCCCTCAATAATTCCTGTGTGGAGATTCTCTTCCACCGGATTGCAGGAAAGAAGGATATTTCCCGAAAAATCCTGAATATGTTCTGCGATGTGCTTTATCATTACCAGGAAAACCGCATCACCGCTTTTCATATCACAGGCACCTCTGCCAAATAGATAGTCACCAGACTTCAGGTCCGCTCTCACCTCCTGTGGAAGTTCAACCTCAGAAATCTTTTCCATAAGTATGTCAGGATCAAAAGCATACTCCCTGAGATTTCCAAAATCCTCCACTCCGACAGTATCCGTATGGCCGTGAAAAATAACTGTGTTTGGATTTGCATCCTTTCCCCCCTTCAGCAGCGCGAACACATTCCTTCTGTTGAGGGTATCCCCTTTTAAAAACTGTGTGATTACAAGTTCCGGATACTTTGCAAAATAGGGAATAGACCTTAAATATTCCTCTATGAAGACCCCTATCTCACGTTCGCCGGCGGTACCGTTTACGCTTGCAATCCGCACCATCTTTTTTGTAAGCTCAAGCATTTCCTCTCTCATAATTAACCTCGCTTGCATTTAGTCAGACCGAAAAAAAAGAGACCCGTAGAGAATCATCTCCACGAGCCCCTTCGCTCTCTTGTATTTGTTATAACAGTTCAGCCATGGCGTATCGCACAGACGAATCATGCTCGCATGAATGAGAATGTGCGATACGCTATGAGCGGAGCGCCGAATCATGAGCAAAGTTAGCTACGAAGTAGCGAGAAAGCGCCAGAGGCGCCTTTGCGAATGGCGCGAGCTGAACTGTAACATTTGTTATAATAATATACAGAAAAACCTTGCATTTCTATAGAAAAAATACTATATTTATTTTATATTTTTTGTAATTTCTACAAAAGGAGTGCTTATGCTAAGTGTATCGTCTCTAAAGAGCTTTGAATTTTTTAATAACTTTAAACTTGTAGCTGGAAAAGCCGGACTATATAGAAACGTAGCCAACGTTGTTATATTGGATTTTGAGGGAATAGAAGATAATTATTTCGGATTTCAGGAGGGAGACTTTGTCATAACCAATCTCCTATTCGCCAAAGACTCCCCGGAGAGAATCTATAAGTCCTTTCGGACACTCATTGAGATAGGAGTTTCTGCCTTCGCAATCAAAACGGTATTTTATTCTACTCTCCCGGATGAGGTGATTGAACTTGCAAATGATAGGAAAATACCAATTTTCACCTTTCAGGATATTTTCATTGAAGATGTGATTATAAACATTACAGATTATCTGAGGTCTTCCACTAACTTTGATTATTATGAAAAACTGATAGATACATTTACGGAAGTTCCTTCCAATGCCCAGGATATTTTACAATTCCTGAATGCCCTGAACATTCCGGCTCAGTCCGATCTCACCTCCGCGATTTACCTGAAACCCAAAAGTGCCATCAACGAATTCTCCTTTCAGCGTTTAATCAGCAAAACACAGCTTGCACTTAAGGCAATCGGAGATGGGAATCGCGTATATATTATCAAATATAAAAACGGAATGATGTTTCTATCCTTTTATAATGAAGCATATCCGTTTCCGGAAAATCCAAAAAGATATTGGGCTCTTTTACTTCGAACTCTGTCAATCGATCCGTGCCTGTACAATATCGGCATCAACGACAGCGCTCTTCCCACCAGTATGCTGGATATTTCCATCCGACGGTGCCTGTATGCATATAAAGAGTCTATCAAAAATAACACATCACCTGTGACCTATACGGAACTCGGTATGTCAAATGTGATCTGGCCTCTTCTGGAGGACGCATACATTTCTGCACATGTGTTTGAACTCATCCAAAAAATCGAACCGGATTGCAAGTCTATAGACGACTTTAAGAATAGTTCCATTTACCCTACCATAAAAGCCTATGTAAACAGTAACTTCGATATCATACTCACCTCAAAAGAGTTATTCATTCACCAGAATACCATCCGATACCGGGTTAAAAAGATAAAAGATACGCTCAATGTCAAAGATGAAACTTTTTTCAGGCTGCTTCTAAAACTGTTTGTCCGGCAATAGGAACTCCGACCGCAGCGGCGCGGAGATTGAACCCTGTTCGAGTCCGACTGGACTCGAATATAACAAAGAGTGCAAAGCGTGCATCGCACACTTCGCACTCTTTGCGCGCTGGTGCGCGCAAGCGTAAGCTTGCGAGTTTCATCTGCGCACCAGTCGCATCCTACCTGGAGGTTTTTTATCGAATAGGAAATTCCTATTCGATAAAAAAGAGATAGGATTCTACTCCTATCTCTTTTTTTATAAGACGTGCGTGAGAGGATTCGAACCCCCGACACCTTGGTCCGTAGCCAAGTGCTC
>CAZBUW010000076.1:0-14496 GCA_964495195.1 uncultured Roseburia sp. | reverse complement strand
CTCGATAAAACCTCAAGTTTCCCATATAACAATTCTTATTCGTGAAACAACCTTACATGCAAATTCAGGTCACCGGCTTAGCCGGTGACCTGAATAATGCAATTCCTATAGCAGCCTCTTCCAAAGCTTTAAGAGCTGACGAATAAAGTTTTTCGATAATTTCCTGCTGTTTCTTTATCCTAATTCCCAGCAATGTCACAAAGCACTTTCCCAATATCTGCATCTATACAGATGGAGCGCGTTATGATTTCATCCGGTGCCATCGCCTCCCCATAGTTGACGCAGGCATAAACTGCCTTCGGATTCTCAGCCGTCATCCTCCAGAACGGATACTTGATGATGGCGGGGGTGTTTGCACCAACCCCCAATTCCAGATAAAGGACATGCAAATTTTTATGGCGACGCAGGAAATCATCATATCGATTCGCAGCAGCGTACCAGCCCTCATCCTGCACAAAGCTATCGTCGCAGCGCAGACTTACTGTCATTGGCGCGCCGCAGACCGGGCATTTGGGGATAAGTTCCGTCGGAATTTTCATATCTGTTTGCACTTCCACCATTTTCCGAACGGTTTCCTCATTGTCATAGGTTTTCTGATGGCATGGTTTCGAGCATTGCCACAAACCGTAATCACCCTGCGTGTAAAACAGCCGCTTTTTATCAAAACCCGCCAACTGAAACTGATGATCCACATTGGTGGTCAATACAAAATAGTCCTTCTCTTTTACCAGTTTCAATAAATCGGAATATGGCTTTCCCGCAGGCAAATCATAGCGGTTGTAATAAATATGGCGGCTCCACCATGCCCAATATTCCTCAAGGGTATCATAGGGATAAAAACCGCCGGAATAGATGTCGTTCATTCCGTACCTTTCATGAAAATCAGAAAAATACCGGTAAAATCGTTCTCCGGAATAGGTCAGCCCGGCAGAAGTGGACAGCCCGGCCCCTGCTCCGATGAGAATCGCATCAGCGGTTTCCATTTCCTCTCTGAGGCGTTTTATACCGGAGAGCTCACAGAGCGGTTCCTGCAATTGTGCATTATCTGAGTAATTTCCGGTAGATGTGCAAATCGTTCTCTTTAAAAACATTGAATATCACCTTCATTCTGCTCTGTGTCTGTCGTCTGTATTCTTTTACTGTTTCCACCGCAATCTCTGCTGCCCGTTCATTCGGAAAATGAAATTCTCCGGTAGAGATACAGCAAAAAGCTATACTGTTCACTCCGTTTGCTTCCGCAAGTTCTAAACAGGAACGGTAGCAGGATGCAAGCAGTTCCTCATCCTTTTTTGTAAGACTCCCCCGGATAATCGGCCCTACCGTATGCAGCACATACCTGCAGGGCAGATTATAAGCAAGTGTAATCTTTGCCATCCCCGCGGGTTCTTCGTGTCCCTGCTTCTCCATTAAATCCGCACAAGCGGAACGCAGCTGCACGCCGGAAAAAGTATGAATCGCATTGTCGATGCAGCCATGGCAGGGGCAGAAACAGCCAAGCATTTGACTGTTCGCCGCATTGACGATAGCGTCGCATTTCAGCGTCGTGATATCGCCCTGCCAGACATATATGTCCGTTTCCACCGGTGTTAAATCTGCAAGGTCGGTAATGCCTTTTTCTGCTGTCTCCGCCTGCAGATACTCGTCCTGCACCTTCAGAAAGTCATCACTTACATGCCGCGGCATCCGAACATTCAACAAAGAACGGAGCAGCTTCTTCCGTTCCTGCTCGTTGGCCGGAATATCCATATCCCGGTATCCCGGCTGCTCACGGAGCAGTTCCTTTATTAAAAACAATCGTCTTTCTGCCTGTGTCATATAACCCCTTCTTCTCTCATCCAAACTCTATCTTCGGCAACAAAATCACACAGTTCCTGCCGCTTTGCATTTCACAGACTTTTCTGCCGGTCGGAAATTTCCCCGAAGATAAATTGACAACCTACGGGATTAGAATGTGTATTCTCTGGGCGGATTACCGGAAAAGTCAGCGATGACGGCCCTGGCATCCGCCAGATAAAACACCGCAAAAGTCGGGTTATCAGCCGTGTGATAATTGCCCTTTACGATAGGATTCTCCAGAGCCGCTTCCTTGATTGCCCTGTCGTCAACGAAAACAGCCCTGCCACTGATACGAATCCACTCATAGGTCGGTGAAGAAATGCAGACCTCCACATTCGGATTTTCCTGCATATCCTTATAAACATCCTTCTGATTGCCGGTGTTAAACCAAAGCTTACCGTCCTTTTCAAAACTGAACATGAACGGGCGGCACTTCGCCTTTCCGTCGCGGCCTACGGTCGCAAGATACTGCACGGGATTTGCCTCTAAAAATTTTGCTACTTCTGACATAGTACTGTCCTCCTTCATGATTTGTATTTCACTCTTTCATCAAAACTACAATAAAGCACGTTGTTGTAACCATTTTGATTACAATAGGAGTGTACCACGTTCTTGTTGTAATGTCAACGGTTACATTTCAATCATCCAATATACATTTCTGCGTATCCCGAATCACATCGGCAAGGGTAATTTTCTGCATCTCACATTCCATCGCTTTCTGCACCTGCTGCAATTTGTCATCTAGAATACGGTGGATGTTCCGGCCTACAGGACATTCGGGATTGGAGTTCTCATGAAAATGAAAAAGCTCTCCATTTTCAATGCACTCGACTGCATGATAGATGTCAAGGAAAGTGATTTGCTCCAATGGCCTGGCGATGGATGCGCCGCCGGTGCCTCTTTGTACATTGACAAGTCCGGCAGCCTTTAACTGTGACAGCAGCTTGCGAATGATAACCGGGTTGACATTGACGCTCCCCGCCAAAAAATCGCTTGTAATCTTATTCTCTTTTTCAAAAGTATTGATACAGGAAAAAATGTGTATCGCTATTGTAAATCTGCTTGAAATCTGCATTGTATTCATCCTCACATACCAACTGAATTTACTTCATCTAGTATAGCAAGGCTCCGTTGTAATGTCAAGAATTACATCAGATGCTTTCAAAAGTCTGAAAAAGACGCTTAACAACGATTATTCTAACTCAAAAGCCCCTGTATACAACTGATAATACTGCCCCTTCTGGGCAATCAGCTCGTCGTGGTCGCCCCGCTCAATAATCCTTCCATGGTCCAGAACAATAATGACGTTGGAATTCTTGACAGTGGACAGGCGGTGGGCAATGACAAACACCGTCCTCCCCTCCATCAGTGCATCCATACCGCGCTGGACGATGGCCTCTGTTCTGGTATCGATGGAGGATGTAGCCTCATCCAGAATCATAACAGGAGGATCAGCCACGGCAGCACGGGCGATGGAGATCAGCTGACGCTGCCCCTGGGACAAGTTGGCTCCGTTTCCCGTTAGAAGGGTCTCGTACCCTTCCGGCAGACGGGTAATGAAATCATCTGCACCGGCCAGTTTCGCCGCAGCCATGCATTCTTCGTCTGTGGCGTCCAGCTTGCCATAGCGGATATTCTCCATGACGGTTCCGGTAAACAGGTTGGTGTCCTGCAGGACAATGCCCAGTGAATGGCGCAGATCGCTCTTTTTGATTTTATTGATATTGATGCCGTCATAGCGGATTTTGCCGTCAGCTATATCGTAAAAGCGGTTCAGCAGGTTCGTGATCGTGGTCTTTCCCGCGCCGGTAGCGCCGACAAAAGCTACCTTCTGCCCCGGCTTCGCATACAGGCTGATATCGTGAAGAACCGTCTTTCCCTCCTCGTAAGCAAAATCCACATCAAACAGCCGCACATCACCGGTCAGCTTTGTGTAGGTAACGGTGCCATCCGCCCGATGAGGATGCTTCCATGCCCATGTACCGGTATGTTCCTCACATTCAACCAGATTTCCATTATCCTCCCGCACATTGACAAGGGTGACATATCCTTTGTCCTGCTCCGGCTGCTGATCCATCAGATAAAATATTCGTTCTGCCCCTGCCATTCCCATGACAACAGCATTGACCTGATTGGAAACCTGATTGATTGCACCAACAAACTGCTTGGTCATATTTAAGAAAGGCACTACAATACTGATATTAATTGCCAGGCCTGAGAGACTGACATTCGGAACCCTGCAAAGCATCAGTATACCGCCAACTACAGCAACAATCACATAGAGAACATTGCCAATGTTATTTAAGATTGGTATCAGAGT
This sequence comes from uncultured Roseburia sp., assembly GCA_964495195.1. Classification (GTDB taxonomy): domain Bacteria; phylum Bacillota; class Clostridia; order Lachnospirales; family Lachnospiraceae; genus Roseburia. The sequence continues at coordinate 10,340 of CAZBUW010000076.1, read as the reverse complement.
ATTCGCATATTTATTAGCTTTCACAGACTCCTCAAATAATTGCTCATTCAGCTTTGCAAAGTCCGCTTCACTTCTATCCTCGTGGCAAAAAACCTTTACGACCTTTTGCCCGTTCATCATTTCTTCCGCAAAGCCTTCGACTTTTCCCAGCGCCGTCTGCTGACGGAAAAAATATCTCGCTGATCCGCCACCTACCTTTTTGGTTACCAGAAGCATGACAGCGACACCCAAAAGTACGACCAAAGTCAGCCAGAAACAGTAGTAGATCATGATGCAGAAAATAGCAATCGCGGTAATCCCAGACACAAGCAGCTGGGGAAGGCTTTGAGAGATCATCTGGCGCAGAGTATCGATATCGTTGGTATAGTGGCTCATGATATCACCGTGATTATTTGTATCAAAATACTTGATGGGAAGAAGCTGCATACCATTGAACATCTTGCTGCGCAGTTTTTTCAGTGACCCCTGCGTGATGATTGCCATCAACTGATTATAGATAAAACCGGCCAGCAGGGAAAGAACGTAAAAGCATGCTAAAACCGCTACCATACGAATAATTTCCACACTGATTACATTCCAATCTCCGCACTCCCAGTTAGTCTCAACCACGGCAATAATCTTCTGCATAAAGATGGCCGGAACGGCAGAAACAATGGCACTGAACACAATGCAGACGATTGTGACCGGCATTATAATCGGATAAAATTCCCGAATTGTTTTCAAGAGCCGCCGGATGACCCCTTTTCGAATCAATTTATTTTCCATCATAATCACCTGCCTTATTCTGAGAAGTATAGATTTCCCGATAAATGTCGTTGCCCTTAAGCAGTTCCCCATGGGTTCCAACCGCGTTGATTCTTCCGCCGTCCATAACGATAATCCGGTCTGCATCCTCCACAGAGGCGGTACGCTGGGCAATGATAATTTTTGTGGTTTCCGGAATGTATTCCCGCATTGCCTTTCGGATTTTCGCATCCGTTTTGGTGTCCACAGCACTTGTGGAATCATCTAAAATCAAAATCTTTGGCTTTTTCAGAAGCGCGCGGGCAATACAAAGCCGCTGCTTCTGACCTCCGGATACATTAGTGCCGCCCTGTTCGATATAAGTGTCATAGCCATCCGGAAACTGCGCAATAAATTCGTCGGCGCAGGCCAATTTACAGGCATGGATCAGCCCCTCATCCGTTGCATTCTCATCACCCCAACGGAGATTCTCTTTGATTGTACCGGAAAACAGGAGATTTTTCTGGAGTACTACCGCAACCTGATTGCGCAGAGTACTTAAATCGTATTCCTTAACATCGATACCGCCAACCTTTACTACCCCTTCCGTAGCGTCATACAATCGGGAAATCAATTGAATCAAAGAGGATTTTGAAGACCCTGTACCGCCGATAATGCCAATGGTTTCCCCTGATTTTATTTGCAGATCTATGTCTGCCAAAGCCCACCGTTCCGCTTTCCGTGAGTACTTAAAACTGACATGTTCAAAGGAGATTGCGCCGTCTGCAACCTCATATTTGGGATTTTCGGGATTCGTCAGAGTACTGCTCTCTGTCAGAACCTCTGTAATACGCTTTCCCGATTCAACTGCCATTGTAATCATAACAAATACCATAGAAAGCATCATCAGACTGCTGAGCATCATAAAACCGTAAGACAATAGTGAGGAAAGCTGCCCGACGTCGAGATCCAAACCATGTGAGGTAATGATGGTATAGGCGCCGAAGGGAAGCATGAAAATCATAACCACATAGAGGCAGAACTGCATCAGCGGATTATTCAGTACAAGGATTCTTTCTGCCTTTGTGAAATCCTTGCAGACATCTTCTGCGGCATCTTCAAATTTTTCCTGTTCATAATCTTCACGCACAAATGATTTCACTACCCGCATCGCCTTAATATTTTCCTGTACCGAAGCATTCAGGCTGTCGTATTTCTTAAACACCTTTTTAAACAGCGGCATTGCTTTACATACAATCACGAGCAGCCCTGCCAGCAAAACCGGCATGACTACAAGGAATATCCATGCCAGTCTTCCGCCCATGACAAACGCCATGGCAAAGGCAAAAATCACCATCAGCGGCGCGCGGATTGCGCTCCGAATAATCATCATGTAGGCATTCTGCACATTGGTGACATCGGTTGTCAGACGGGTCACAAGAGAAGATACCAGAAACTTATCGATATTCTCAAATGAAAAGGTCTGAATGCTGTGAAATATATCCTGCCGCAGATTTTTCGCCAGACCACAGGATGCGACGGCGCAGGTCACCCCTGCCAAGGCGCCGAACAGCAGGGACAGAACTGCCATGATTGCTAAGACAACTCCATATTTCATAATAACCGACAGCTCACAGCCGTTTTTGATTTCATTCACCAGCGTGGCGATTAGAAAAGGAATTATACATTCCATTACTACTTCTAAAGACACAAATATTGGCGTTAAAATAGCAGGTTTTTTATATTCCCTAATACTTTTTGATATTTCTTTTACCATTTTCTCATTCCCTTCCAAAGAATTTTTGTCTTGCTAAAGGCTCTGCTGCTCCTTGCGGAAATCTGAGAGGTATCCCCGGTACAACCCACAAAAAAAGCGTCAGCCAGATTCAGAGTAAAAAACGTCATCTGACTGAGCGCTGCAGGTAGTTTCCGCTTTGGTTTCCTTCAAAATAAACCTACTCCTTGACAGCAAGCTAAACTCTGCTTATGATTATATTATGGTAGTTTTAAACTATCAAGTACGAAGTTCAAACTTACTAAGTATGTTATAAGATACTATTGTTGTGAAGGAAGTGAAAACAATGACATCAGAAAAAATGTTGAAAGAGATCAATGATATTTTGAATGTTCCCGAAAAGAAAGCACATGTAGATCAAATTGTTCCGTTGCTTCACGGAAAATGGGAACTGCAGATTATGATGGAAATATGCAGGGCAGATGTTTTGCGATTCGGTGAATGCAAAAAGCGGCTTCCAAGAATTACAAACAGTGTACTGACAGCGGCGCTCCGCAATCTGGAAATCTGGGGTCTGATCATCCGTACGCAGTACAACGAGATTCCGCCGCGTGTCGAGTATACTCCGACCGAAAAAGGAAAAAGCCTATTGCCGGTCTGTTATGAAATTATTAAATGGGGTTCGGAAAACAGTCTGGAAACCCCGCAATAAATTTTTTGAAAAAAAGAAATTCTTTCTGCTTTCATCGTCCCCGCTATTTTAAATATTCTTTAAAAAACTGCTCGAGTTTATCAAATGGAATGGCATCCTTTCCGCCTCCATCATACAGATCCGTGTGAACAGCGTCCGGGATGATGAGCAACTCCTTGTTTTTAGCATACGGATTGTCCTTCACCATCGCGGCGTAGGCGTCGCGGCTGAAATAGCAGGAATGCGCCTTTTCCCCGTGCATCACCAGCACTGCGCTGCGAATCTCATTGCTGTATTTTAAAATCGGCTGATTCAAAAAGGACATACAGCCAATCACATTCCAGCCGCCGTTCGAATTCAGGGAGCGTTTATGGTAGCCGCGGTCAGTCTTATAATAATCGTGGTAATCTGCTACGAAAAACGGTGCGTCCTCCGGGAGCGGGTCGACAACACCGCCGCCTGATGCGTAACTTCCATTCTTGTAATCAACGATTCTCTGCTTATTCATAGCTTCTTTCTTCGCATATCTCGCATCGGCGGAGTCCTCGGAATCGAAATATCCGTTTGCATTGACACGCGTCATGTCATACATTGTGGATGCCACCGTCGCCTTGATGCGCGTATCCAATGCCGCTGTATTCAGCGCCATACCTCCCCATCCGCAGATTCCGATGATTCCGATTTTTTCCGGATCGACATTATCCTGCACGGAGAGAAAATCTACTGCTGCCTGAAAATCTTCCGTGTTGATATCCGGGGAAGCCATGTAACGCGGTTCCCCGCCGCTCTCCCCCGTGTAGGACGGATCGAACGCAACGGTGAGAAATCCCCGCTCCGCCATCGTCTGTGCATAAAGCCCCGACGCCTGTTCCTTCACGGCGCCAAACGGGCCGCACACTGCAATGGCCGGAAGTTTTCCCTTTGCCCCCTTCGGCTCGTACAAATCTGCCGCGAGCGTGATGCCATAGCGGTTGTGAAACGTCACTTTTCTGTGGCAGACCTTTTCACTTTTCGGGAACGTCTTGTCCCATTCCATCTCTAATTCCAATTCTTCCATCTTTACTCCATCCTTTCTCAAACCGATATTGACATATTGTTTTTTTAAGTGTAACCTAATTGTAGAACCTAAAGTTAGGTTTAGGTCAAGAGATTTTTTGAAAAAAACTTAGGAGGTTGTCACATGTTCTATTCCATCGGAGAAGTTGCCAATCAGACCGGCATTGCCATCTCTACTTTGCGTTACTATGACCGGGAGGGAATGTTTCCCGACATGGAGCGGTCAAACGGCGGGATTCGCGTTTTTTCAGACAGAGAGATGAATACCCTTCAGATAATTGAGTGCCTGAAGACTTCAGGAATGTCAATCAAAGAGATTAAGGAATTTCTTTGCTGGTGCAAAGAGGGGGATTCCTCCCTCCAAAAGAGACAGGAAATGTTTCACAAGCGCTTAGAGGCTGTACAAAAACAGATTGATGATTTACAAAATACCATGAATATTCTCAGATACAAATGCTGGTATTATGACACTGCTGTTGCAGACGGCACTGAGGATGCCGTGAAAAATCTTCCGAAAGATAAAATCCCAAAGGAACTGCGGGATTACAAGGTGTAATTTTCTTTTCACCCCCTGCTCCCGCAGTTCCATTCCATCGAGACGACAGCTCCGCCGCTCTCCTTATTTGCAATTCTCAATATCCCGCCGGATTCTTTTGCCACCTGCTGTGCAAAAGACAGGCCAAGACCGAAATGTCCGCCCGCGCGCTCTTTCTTCTCCGTAAAAAACTGCTCTGTCGCGCGCCGGAGCGCCTCCGGGGAAAACCCGGGTCCGAAGTCCTCCACCGCAATCCGCAGCGTCCTCTTCCCGGCATCGGCGGCTGCTTCCTCCCCGCACAGCGATATCGCAATGGCAATTCCATCTTCCGGGGTCGTATGCTCAACGGCATTTTTTACAAGATTTAGCACCGCACGGATGAGACGGCTCTCGTCCGCCACCAGCACCGCATTTTCAAACGCGCGCACGTCCGCGGCACTCTGCTCCTCCGCGGTTCTCTGGTTCTTCAGGGCGCTCTGCTCCTCCGCGGCACTCTGCTCCTCCGCGGTTCTCTGGTTCTCCGGGGCGCTCTGCTCTCCCAACTCACATTTTCTCGTAAAGGAAAGCGCCGTCCGGCTTGCCCGACAGAGTTCTCTGCTCTGCTCCTCAACCGCTGACACGAGTGCTTCTGCCGGGATTTCATCCTTTTGCCCCGGCAGATTCTCTTCCATCAGAAGTGCTAAGTACCCCTCGATCCGGGCGGAGGAGGCGACAATTCCATCCAGCAGACCGACGTCCTCCGCCTCCTCTGTCGTCTCCTGCAACAGCTGTGCATTTCCCGTTATGACGGTGAGCGGCGTCTTAATATCGTGTGCCAAAGCCAAAATGTGCTCTCTCCTGTGCTGCTCATTCTGCCACTCTTTTTTCAGCGAAATGACTAAAGCCTCCTTCATCTCGTGCAGCGCTGTCCCGACCTCGTCAATCTCCGCGATGCCCGAATGGATTTGTTCTGCCTCCTCCCCGTCGAACTCCCGCCGCTTCACCTGTCCTATCTGCTCAAGCAATGGCTGCAGTTCCCGGCTGATCTTCTTTTTCATATGGAGGGCGTGCCCTGTCACAAGCAGCAGTAAAAACAGACCGTAACCGGCTAACAGCGTCCCCTCGAGTCTTGGAATCAGATGATACCAGAAATCATCCGCAAACCGCGCCTTAATCTCATATCGAACTACGCATGTAATATTATCTTCTAAAGACAAAAAACGATAGTTTCCACTGCTGTAACTGCTCTCACCTCGCATGATTTCCACCGCCTCCTCGACGCGCGAAGATCTCATATTTCCCTCAATCTCAACATATTCTTCATCGAGCAGAACGTAGGTACATCCGTTTGGAAGGCGCGACGCATCAAAGTTTGCCGACATGGATGCAAGATTCTCGTCGAGCCATTTTTCCGTCTCGTTTGCCGGCAGAATCACCCCTTTCTGAAAGGCGCTGTACACCAGATAATACAGCAGGAGGGAGCCTAGGAGGATTTCAGCCGCCAAAAAAATAATCTCCCGGACAAACATCCAGAACAGCGATTGCTTTCTCACTCCCATTTATACCCCACCCCCCAGACTGTCTGAATCGGCCGCTCTCCATATTTTTCAAACTTCGCGCGGATATTTTTGATGTGCTCCCTGACCACACTGCTGTCGCTCTCAAAATCATAACCGAATGCAAGTTCCACAATCTGCTCGAGGGAGAAGACCTGCCCCTTATTCCGAAGCAGGAACTCGCAGATATTATATTCGCTCTTCGTCAGAGGAATCTGCTCTTCCCCGCAGAAAATGCTCTTCGCCGAGAGGTCGAGGAAAAATTTCCCGGACACCAGCCTCATGTGATATTCGCGCTTCTCCCGGCGCAGATGTGCATTCACCCGCGCCCGAAGCTCCGCGATGCCAAATGGTTTTTTGATATAGTCGTCCGCCCCTGCCGTAAAACCCTCGATCAAATCGTCCTCCATCGTCTTTGCAGTGAGAAACAGCACCGGACAATCCACCATGTTTCGGATTTCCCTGCAGTAGGAAATGCCGTCAGTTCCTGCCATCATAATATCTAACAGTATCAGGTCATACCCCGCCAGCTTTTCCTTTTCCACTTCGTCGCACGCCTCCCGGCACTCCACACAGTGCCCGTCGCGCTCCAACGCCCTCTTTATCAAGGTCAAAATCTCTCTGTCGTCATCAATGGATAGAATCCTCGCCATTTCTCTCCCTCTCTACTCTCTGAATTTTTCTGCCTGCCACCTCTTTCCCCACAGGAAAAAAGCAAAAGCAATTGTAATTGTAATTATACATATCATCGGTATCCCAAGCGCAATCTGCCGATTTAATTCAGCTTTTAGAACTGCTCCCATCTCCCGCTCCCCCTGAAAAAGAGAGGCGTAGGACACTGCACGCGCCCCATAGCTGCAGGGGATGATATACCAGATTCCATCGCCGAGCCCAAGCAGCATGAGCGCAGAGAGCATGGAACCGACCGTCCCCGTCCCTAAGGAAATGCCATCTCCAAAGCAATAGCAGACCATGTAGTTGAAAAAATACCATCCGATATTGCACGCCCACAAAAGAATCCCCATCTCTGCATACCACGCCAGTGGAATCTCACGGTATCCCAAAATTAGGAGCAGTGCTCCAAAGCCGGCGCTTGCAAGAAGGCTTGCTAACAGCCCCCACAAAAGCAGCACCGTGATGTTTGCCGCATGCCCCACAATCCGCGCCGCCGGATAGAAAAGAAGATTTCCGAAATTTCCCGCCCTGCGCTCCGCCTCGAACTGCTGTGTCACCACAATCGAAATCAGGAACGGAAATGCGATTCCGACCGCTTGAAGATAAACCTGCGCCATCTCCTTCCCGCTGCCTCCTCTTCCCGCATCATACCATCCAAACACAGCGATTGCAAGAAGCGGCGCAGCGAGATGAAGCCAATATGCCTTCCGGCACCGGAATTTGTAGAACGACGCTCTGATTCCGTGCACTTTTCTTCCCATCCTACGCCGCCTCCTCTTTCTCAAATCGTTTTGCCGTCACAACGGAGAAAAAGAGAAGAAGAACAATTCCGATAAAAGTTCCAATCACAACTACGTTTGTACTATTAAAATCACCCTCCGCGACGAGCAGACCGTTCGGCAGGATGCCAAGCACCCGGCACATCAGGCGCGCCGGTATCGCAAACGGAATCCACCAGACCTCTTTTAACGCCAGACTGCACGCGCAGACAATATTGGCTACAGTGCAGACAAGGATGGCAAAAATCTTATGGCTTTTAAGTGTCAGATACATCACGACCGGAATCTGCCATGCGAATGTAAGGCTCAAAAGGAGACACGCCGCCGCATTTTCCCTCATGGAAATCTGCGCCGTGCCCAAAAAACTGCCGCACAGCCAGACCGCCGTACTCATGACCACACCCGCAAACAGAAGGTAAAAGATTCCGACCACGATTTTCGCATACCAGAGTTTTCTCTTTTCCTCCAAAATTGCGAACAGTCCGTGATACAGATAGCGTCTCTCGCTTGTGAGCAGGGTTCCCGCAACATAACCTGTCACAAACGGCAGCAGAAACATATACCACATATTATAAGCGTTTGTCTGCCGATAGTCTACCGGCATTGTCAAAACAGCAAGCAGCATGACGATAAGCGGCGCCGCTATGAGAACCTTCCAGATTCCGCATCTTCTCTGTTTTAAAAACTCACTCTTACAGACAGTAAGCATTGTGGTCCACCTCCCCTTCCGCATCCCTTTTTACGATGTCAAAAAAGAACTCCTCGAGTTTTTCCCCGTGCAGTGACAAGAGCGGCTGCTGGTAGAGCAGCTTCCCGTTGGCGATGATTCCGATATCATCCGCGACCTGCTCAATCTCAGAGAGGATGTGGCTCGACAAAATGACCGTCATGCCCTCCTCTGCAAATTTTTTTATCATGGCGCGGAGTTCGCTGATTCCCATCGGGTCGAGACCGTTCGTCGGCTCGTCTAAGATCAAAAACTTCGGGTGGTTTAAAAGCGCGAGCGCGATGCCTAACCTCTGCTTCATCCCCATCGAAAACTTCCCTGCCTTTTTTCTGCCTGTGGAGGTGAGCCCCACAATCTGAAGCACCTCATCAATCCGTTTGTCCGGGAGTCCGTAGAGGATTGCCCTCACTCTCAGATTCTCCCGCGCCGTCAGATTCTCATAGATTGGTGCGCTCTCAATGAGCGCTCCGACCTTGGCAAGATCGCTCCTCTTCATCTTCCTTCCCTCAAAATAAATCTCGCCCGAACCAACGTCCATCATACCGGAGAGCATCTTTAGCAGCGTCGACTTTCCTGCCCCGTTCGCTCCGAGAAGTCCGTAGACCGTGTGCTCCCTCACGCCAAGACAGATATCGTCGTTGGCGCGCTGCGTCTTAAAATCCTTGCACAGATGTCTGGTTTCTAATAAGTATTCACCCATGATTTTCCTCCTAAAAAAAACTTTCTACACTTCATCTTAAAGTATAGAAAGTATTTATAAGGTTTTTGTAAGGTTTTTTAAATTAGAGCATCAGTTGATAGATCATATATGCAATGCAGACCAGACAGAATGCCATCATCCCCACATTTAAAATTACAGTCTTAAATCTCTGCCCTTTTTCAATCACAATTTCCCCCGCTTCGAGCTTCATCTTCGGCTTCATCACGAAGAAAAGAACGACTCCTGTAATTGCTGCCGCGTAAATAAAGAGTGCATACGCTCCAAAAATCAGTACGCTTATCACGTTCTCCATATCCAATTTTGACATCAGAACCATCGACACCACACTTCCGAAAAAGTTGACTGTCATGTGGATGAAGATTGTATATTTAATCTCCCCCGTCTTGACATAGAGGAACGCCAGAAACATTCCCATCAGAAATGCATAGACAAACTGATTCAGATTTAAATGAAACAGACCAAACATCAAACCGGACACCACGACTGCCGTCCCCTGTCCGTATTTTACCACTTTGTCACAGATTACTTTTCGGAAGAGGAGTTCTTCTACAATCGGTGCGGCAACCACCGTAAAAAGTGCAATCAGCCACAGGCTTCCACCTGATAAGACATTCATCAGGACATTCTGCACCGGACTTCCCTTCAAAATTCCAATTACAGATGTAATTCCGATTCCGACCAGATTTCCCGCAATCATAATTCCATAACAGATAACAAGCGCAACAAACCACTGTCCCACCGACATGCTGTGCTTTTCGATTGTCGTGCGCTCCCCCTTTTTCATCAGGGCAAACATGATTGGATACCCCAGCACATACATCGGCACGAGTCCGACCGCCAGCATAATCGTCGTATTCTCTGCCCACTCCGGTTTTAACGCCAACACCAGATTCTGGCACAGAATCTGCAGGACACAGGTGATGATTACGCCAAGACACATTCTTCCGCCAACACTTGAAAATTCTTTTCTCATCTCTTTTTTTTCCATTTTGTTCTTCCTCTCTCTTTTCTCTCTTTTCCTCACTTTCCATCATACAGGAAAAAAGGGGCTGTAAAAAAAGTCCACTAAAGAGCATCCATGATAGTCCCGATTGATGACTATCATGGATGCTCTCATGTTTATGCTTACTTTCAGCATTTTTAAGCGTCTTTAACAAAGCTTG
>CAZBUW010000075.1:0-14628 GCA_964495195.1 uncultured Roseburia sp. | reverse complement strand
ATCTGATATGGTTCGGGCTCACCGCCGCGTCCCCAAACACTTTTTCCACAAGTTCCCTGCAATACTCAACAGAAAAATTTTCATCCTGTTTTACAATCTCGTTGCACTCTGCAAGTTCCTCCGTGTATTCCGGGAGCGGATAGACCGTCACCCCTCCGAACCCGCTCTCGAGATGGCAGACCACCGGCAGCACTCCGTAATCCTTTATCTTTGCCTCCCCGTTCTCGCCGAGACCGATTGTAACCTGCGCCATTCCTCCCACCATGCGGTTGGCTATGCCCTCGCCCGATTCGCTTGTCCAGTTGACATAATTTCCCAAGGAATAGTAGACCAGCGCCTGATTTCCGTTCCCGGAAGTGACCCATTCGATTGGTTCGATCACATGAGGGTGCGTGCCTATAATAAGGTCCGCCCCGTTCTCCACAAAAAATTCCGCCCACGTCTCCTGACTCTTATTTTGCTCCAACACATATTCCTGCCCCCAGTGCGGACAGACTACCACAAAATCTGCAAGCTCCTCTGCACGCCGGAGATCCTCCGCCACTTTTTCCTCCTCCAGCATGTCCACCGCATAGGGCATATCCGCCGGCAGCGAGATTCCGTTCGTCCCGTATGTATAATTCAATATCGCCACACGAATCCCCTGCTGCTCATAGACATAAATCTGCTGCTGCGATGCCTCACTGTCATGGATTCCGAGCACCGCAATGTCAGGATAGTTTTCCTGCCAAAAGGAAAGAGAGTTTAAGATGCCCTGTCCGCTCTTATCCAACGCGTGATTGGTGGCGTGCAATACCACATCAAATCCGGTCTTTGCCAGCGCATCCCCCAGTTCGTAAGGCGCATTGAAGCACGGATAGCCCGACACGCCAAGCTCCTCGCCGCCAATGATGACCTCCTGATTCACCAGCGCCACATCCGCCGTCTCAATCTCGTCCCTCATATTTGCAAACACCGCGCTAAAATCATAAGTCCCATCTTCCCTCTCGCCGCTCTCCGCGACCGGGGTGTGCAAAAGGATATCTCCGACCATCACAAGATTGATTTCCGGTTCGGACTCTTGTTCCGGCTCGATTTCTGTTTCCTTAGTCGTGATAAGATTTTCTGTGGACATCTCCGTGGACAATCCGGACGACGCCTGTTTTGCCTCACCACATCCTACAACCATAGTTGCTATCATTCCCAGACTAAACACAATCGCAACCGCACGTCCCTGCTCATTTTTCATCTGCAACTCCTCTTTCCGCCACTATCACACTTTCTGCCACAGCACTTTTAGTTTCCCCGATTGGTCGAAAACCATTCTTTCTCCAGAAGCCCTCCGCCTGGGGATTTCCCTCTACCCATGCCAGACGAATGGATTTGTAATTCATACTTTTCAGATAATCAACAATAGTGGTAATCATAGATGTTCCGATTCCTTTGTTTTGAATGCCTGCATCTGTCATAAAAAATCCGATAAAGGCAATGTTCTTTTCCGGGTAGCCGTCAATAAAGTCCATCACTGCAATCAATCTGTCGGCATCAAAAAAACCGACATAATACTTATTTTCCCTTTCGACATTCGGAGGCAATGCCGCTAAATCTCTCCGGATACTCTCCCTCGTAACCATAGGTGGACAGTATTCGTAATACAAAGGATTCCCACGGCATAATTCATAAATCAGCTCTATGTCTTCGTTGGATAAAACTCTCACCTTGTAATCTTTTGAAAAATTTTCTATATTCATGATTCTTCCTCCCAATAAGATATTAAAAAGCATTTCTTGTAAAATCTCTTTTATCTTCTGTCTACCAGATATTCTTGTCTTACAATCTTTCTTTCAAGCAGAGAATAATTGCTGAAATGATAAGGCTATAAAAAAATCCCATAAAGATATTTGCGATATTAGGTCCAAAATAATAGGCATTTGATAAATCGCTCAACCAATTTATCAACCAGAACATTCCACTTATTCCACCGCCTATCAATGTTCCTTTTATCGCAAGGCTTCCTGCATTCCTGACCTCGTTTAAATCATAAAGTTTTGAACTATTATAAGAAAAGAGTTTCAGAAAAGCAGAAATCCTTTTCGTAAATACCAGCATCAATAATGGTATCAAAATATCAAACAGTAATCCTATTGGATCGAAAAATTCTCTTATTCCAAATTTATATTGAAATGCACGCATCGTTACAGCAACCAAACATACCACTATCACTATACATAAAAAAACTATTCCAATCCTTTGTATCCTATCCTTCTTATTGTTTTCTTCCATTAGCATTATAATGTTCTCCTCCGCCTTCTCATTAATTTTTGTGGTTGATGCCAGTTTTTCTCCCGCCAACAACTCATTCACGGTTATTCCCAACACGCCACACAGCTTTGCCATTGTGCTGCAATCCGGCAAATTACAGCCCCGTTCCCATTTTGACACCGCTTTGTCTGTCACATTAACTAATTCCCCTAAGTCTTTTTGCGTTAACCCTTTCTCTTTTCGCAGTTTCAAAATAAATTCACCGATTTTTACTAAATCCAAATCACCACCGCCTTTCGCTTTTTTAGATGCATCTTCTATCATTTTACTCATACCGAAATCTATTACAATCTACCCCACAGAGAATAAAGTAGATTTTGGTTGATAGATTGTTTGTTGCAGAAATTACCTTGCAATTAAGATAGGCAGAAAAAAGCCTCCAAATCTTCAGGACTTAGAGGCTTGATTTTGACCATTTATCTTTTAAACAAACTTTGCCAATCCACTTTGTTATACACAACTCTGATTATGTACACTACCTCATTCAGCATATCATAGTAATAGAAAATGTTGTAGTTATCAAAGCGCGTCATTCGCAGACCAACGCCTCGTAAAAGTTCATCATCTACCAGTGGATGACCTATTGGATATTCACTTAACTTTTCAGCAGCATCTAATATGTCATCGGATATTCTTTGAGCTGCTTGAGGATTGCAGAGTTCAACGAAGATATAAACTAACCACGCTCTTCTCTCCTCTTTTTCAGTTTTTCTCTTACTTCAACGATTGAGGCGTCAGTTGGTTCGATTACTTGCTGTTCATTTGTTACTAACCAGAGATGAATACTTGCAAAAATAGTTAAGTAGAAAAGTTACTATTATCTTTCATTCCTTTGTATCATTACTACCGTCTCCACATGCATCGTATGCCCGAACTGGTCCACCGGTCTCACTCTCTTCACTTCGTACCCGCCATCGTTTAGTATCCGCAGATCCCTCGCGAGCGTTGCCGAGTCGCAGCTGACATAGACAATCCGCTCCGGCTGCATTTTCAGCATCGTCTCAAGGCACTTCTCATCGCACCCTTTGCGCGGCGGGTCAACCACAATCACATCCGGGTGGAGCATGCCCGGCCGCCCGGTACCGGCCTTCTCATAGAACTCCGGCAGCACTTCCTCCGCCTTTCCGACGAAAAACTCTGCGTTGGTGATTCCGTTTCGTTTCGCGTTGTCCCTGGCATCTGCAATCGCCTGCGGCACAACTTCAACACCATAGACTTTGCCTGCGTGCTGTGCTAAAAAAAGTGAGATTGTGCCGATGCCGCAATAGAGATCCCAGACGGTCTCCTCTCCGGTCAGACCCGCATAATCAAGTGCGAGACTGTACAGTTTTTCCGTCTGTACCGGATTTACCTGATAGAAGGACTGCGGCGAAATCTGATAGCAGATTGCCGTGTCAGTTGGTTTGAAGTGAACCGCCCTCTCCTCATCGTAAGTGCAATTCCACAGATGAATGTAGTCAGAAATGTAAGACTGTCCCCAGATGCACTCCGTCTCATCGCCTAAGATGACATTGGTGTTTTTCGTGTTAAAATTCAAAGAAATACTCCTGATTCCGTCAAGCTGACACAATTTTTCAATCAGCATTTCCTGTGCAGGGAGTTTTTTTCCATTGATGACGAGACAGACCATCATCTCCTTCGTCGTAAATCCATAACGAATCAAGACGTGGCGCATCAGCCCACGTCCTGTCTCCTCCCGATATGCCGGCACCTTATTTTCTCTCATGTAGGAAAGCACCGCCTCTAAGACCTGTCCGTTCTCCTCCACACCGAGCAGGCAGTCCGTGACCGGTATGATACTGTGAGTCCTCGCCGCGTAAAAACCGGCGATTGGATTTCCCTCCCTGTCCTCTCCGATTGGAAACTGCGCCTTGTTCCGGTAGCGGAACGGCTCCTCCATGCCGACAATCGGCTCCATCACAGCGTCGACAAACGCCTCGTCGAATCCTCCGATGCGCACGAGATTGCCCTTCACTTTCTCCTGCTTGAATAAAAGCTGCCTGTCATAGTCCATCGCCTGAATCTGGCATCCTCCGCAGCGGCGGTGCAGAGCGCACGCAGGCTCCACACGGTACTTTGACGCCTCCACAATCTCCTCGACCCTCGCGTAGCCATAATTCTTCTTCAGCTTTGTGATGCGCGCGAAAATGACATCGCCGATGATGGCATCCTTGACGAAAAAAGTCATTCCGTCCTGTTTTCCGATGCCCTCACCGCCGATGCCCATATCTTCTATTTGTAGTTTGATTATATCGTTTTTTTGCATAATATACCTATCTACTTGATCTACGAATATTGCTCTCCAGCAGACGGCTGTAACCAAGCCAACCCTGTCCCTCCGGAGCTCCGTTAAAAATTTCTTTGATGGTCTCCATCTTTGCGTCAAAATTGTCCGCAAAGCTGAGCGCAAGCGCCTCCGCAAGCGCAGGTTTTTTCGGGGAGCCAAATTCTAACTCGCCGTGATGCGCCAGAATGCAGTGCTTTAACTCGTTTCCAAGGCGGACAGGGAAATCCGGAATCTCGCGGATACGCTCTCCGACCCACTCTGCTCCGATCATAATATGTCCGAGCAGCTGTCCCTCATCTGTGTAATCATTCTCCGGAAAAACGGACAGTTCCTCGAGTTTTCCGATGTCGTGAAACATTGCCGCCGTCAGCAGCAGATCGCGGTTTAACATCGGATAAGCGCTCGCAAAATAATTGCAGTGTCTTGTGACACCCAGCGTGTGCTCCAATAATCCACCTACAAAGCCGTGATGAACCGTCTTTGCCGCGGAATGGAATTTGAATCTCTTTGCAAACTCTGCATCCTCCACAAAAAAGCCAGATGCCAGCTTTTTCAAGTAAGGATTCTGCAGCGTGTTAATGTAGCCAACAAGCTCCGCATACATCTCCTCGACATCGTACTCGCTGACCGGGAGATAATCCTTCGGGTCATACTCCCCCTCAGACGCCCGGCGGACGCGTTTTACATTGAGCTGCAATGCGCCCTGAAAACTTGTGATATCGCCCATAACCGCAATGTAATCCAAGCTGTCGAACTCGTCGATTCCCACGGAACCCGGCTCCCAGATTTTGGCATCCAAAGTTCCCGTCTTATCCTGCAATACCAGATTGTCATACGGTTTTCCCGCCTTCGTCAGTGCAGAATTCTTCTGCTTACATAAATAGATTTCATTAATTCTCTCGCCTTCACGAAGGCTCTCAATATACTTCATTTAAAACTCCTAACCCTTCTATTCTTTTTCTCGTTTTTCGCTTGCTGCCCCCGTTTTCCCACCCGGTGCTCAAAACTATACGCTCGTGGTGAGGAGCGTCAGGTTCAGCACTCTGCCCCGTTTTTACTGCAGAACACTCACATCCACCAGATAGGATACCTCATAATATCCGTCGCCTCCCTGGCGTTTGACCACAAGTTTGACTGTGCTTCCCGGCTCTATGGACAGCAGAGTGCTCGCATAGATATCGTTGGAAATCATGCTGACTCCGTCCATCTCCACGAGGACGTCACCGCTTTGCAGACCCGCTGCCATTGCCGGTGAATCCATCTTTACATCCTTAATATATACGCCTTTTGGAATATCATATTCCTGCTCGATTGCATTCGTAACCGTCGTCGTCTGCAGCCCGATATATGGAATATCTTTTCCGTTCGAAAGCATCTCAATCACACTTTTTAACTCCGAGATTGACACCGCCGTCAGCGTGGATTCCCCAGCGGAAGTGTTGTAACTTTGCATGACGAGCCCGACAATCTCTCCGTCGAGGTTAATCAGTGCGCCGCTCCCGTTTGCGCTTGCGACGATATCCGTTGTAAAAATGGAGTATGTATGGTCAATCGTCGAAATACTGTTTGTAGTTGATGTAATATTGCCTGTCAAAATAGAATAATTCGTCCCCAGCGGGCTTCCGACTGCAATCACGACCGCTCCCTGCTTGACTCCGTAGGAATTCCCCAGGGTTGCAATCTCAATGGTCTGCCGTGTCTCCTCGCCGACCTCCGCAAGCGGAACAGACAACACTGTAATCCCCGTGTTGCCGTCGTACTTTTTGATGGCAGCATCGACAACGGTATCATCCGGAAACGTTACAAATATGTTGTTCGCGTCGGCGACTGCCTTCCGCTCCGTCAGAATCAAAAGCTCTGTGCCGTTGTTGCCGATGATAATGCCTGATGCCTGTCCCTTGCTCTCATAGGCATTGTTGAACCAATCGGTATCACTCTTGACGCCGGTCACCGTCACAATATATTTGTTCGCCGTTCGTCCGACCTCATACATCTTGTTCTGAATCTCCTGATAATCTTCAAGTTCTAACTCGATGTCTATCGGTTCCTCGGTCTCTTCCTCCGTGGCAGGCTCCTGTAGCTGTGTATCCTCGGTCTCCTCCTCCGTGGCAGGCTCCTCGGTCTCTTCCTCGTCCTTTGGAAAAGTGATTGACGTGTCCTCCTCCGGATTAAACTGCCGGGCAAACCGCGGTTGAAAAAAAGCAAACGCGAGCGCGGCGACAATGCCGAACACCACTGCGAGTGCCACGGTCAATCCGACCCGGAACAAAACCCATTTTCTGCTGATTGGCTTATCCTTTATTTTCTCGTTTATAAAAGAATATTCTTTTTTTTCTTTCTCTTGCATAAAAATACCTCTTTTTCCATGCGTCCAATTTTTATTATAGAGCCAAAGGCTTTTTGTTGCAACAATTTTCTGCTTTCCTCGTGGGCTTTAATGGGGTATAATCTTGGAAGAGGATTATGATAGATAGAAAGGATTACTGATAAAACATTATGAATGATAAGGTATTAAAAACTTTAGAATATAATAAGATTACAGCAAAACTCACGGAATATGCGTGTTCCGCAGAGGCAAAGGAGCGCTGTGAGAACCTGCGTCCACTGACGGACAAGGCAGAGATTGAACATCTGCAGAGACAGGTGGCGGATGCATTGACCAGACTTTTCAAAGGGGGAAATTTATCTTTCTCCGGGGTGGTGAACATCCAGGAATCACTAAAGCGGTTAGAGATCGGAGGTTCGCTGAACACGGTGGAGCTGCTCCGTATCTGCGGGCTTTTAGAGGCGGCGCGGAGAGCCAAAGCGTTCTCCCGGTCGGACCGCTCAGATCTTCCGGATGATTCTTTAACTACATTTTTCAACGAAATTGAGCCACTGACTCCGCTGCAGGATGAGATTCGAAGATGCGTCCTGTCGGAGGATGAGATTGCGGACGATGCCAGCTCCACGCTGCGCGGCATCCGCAAATCCATGCGCGGGATGAATGATAAAATCCGCAACCAGATGAACTCCATGATCAATAACACGACGACCCGCAGCTACCTGCAGGATACGGTCATCACAATGCGCGACGGGCGCTACTGTCTCCCGGTAAAAGCGGAAGCAAAATCGCAGGTTCCCGGTATGATTCACGATCAGTCGTCCACCGGCTCCACACTTTTTATCGAGCCGTTGGCCGTCGTCAATCTGAACAATGAGATGAAAGAACTCCTGTTAAAAGAGCAGGAGGAGATAGAGGCAATTCTCGCCAACCTCAGCAATCAGGTTGCCACTTACTCCGAACCGCTCGCCCATGATTATGAGATTTTAGTCGAACTCGACTTCATTTTTGCCAAGGCAAATCTCGCGGCAGAGTACAACGGAGTCGCTCCTTCCTTCAATGAGGAGGGGCGCATTCAGATTAAAAAGGGACGTCATCCTCTGTTGGATAAAAAAAAGGTCGTTCCCATCGATGTACGTCTCGGGGATGATTTTCAGCTTCTGATTGTCACGGGCCCGAACACCGGAGGAAAGACCGTCTCCCTAAAGACCGTCGGTCTCCTGACGCTGATGGGGCAGTCCGGTCTGCACATTCCGGCGTCCGAGCACAGCGAGCTCGCCATCTTTGACGAAGTATTTGCAGACATTGGGGACGAGCAGAGCATCGAGCAGAGCCTCAGTACCTTCTCCTCCCACATGACGAACATCGTCCGCATCTTAGATCAGGTCAACGACCGTTCCCTCGTGCTCTTCGACGAGCTCTGCGCCGGAACGGACCCGACCGAGGGTGCTGCGCTCGCGATATCAATTTTGTCCAAGCTGCACCTCTACGGTGCGCGCACAATGGCAACTACACATTACAGTGAACTGAAGGTATTTGCTCTCTCCACTTCGGGCGTTGAAAATGCCTGCTGTGAATTCAATGTGGAGACCTTGAGCCCGACCTACCGTCTCCTGATTGGTGTCCCGGGAAAGAGCAACGCTTTCGCCATCTCCCAGAAGCTTGGGCTGAGTCCGGAGCTGATTGCGGATGCCAAAGAGCGCATCAGCGAAAACGATGAGAACTTTGAGGATTTGCTCTCCGACTTAGAGGCAAGCCGCATCACCATCGAGAAGGAGCACGCCGAGATTAATGCCTATAAGCGCGAGATTGAAGCGTTAAAGGAAAAATTAGAGCAGAAGCAGGAACGGCTCGACAACAGCCGCGACAAGATTCTGCGCGAGGCGAATGAGCAGGCGCTCGCCATCTTAAAGGAAGCGAAGGACGCCGCCGACGAGACCATCCGCAATTTTAATAAATACGGAAAAGGTACTGCCCCGATGAGCGAAATGGAAAAGGAGCGTTCAAAAATCCGAGACAAGATGTCCGAAGCCGAAAAGAAACTCTCCTCCGGCAGAAAGGCGGCCGCTCCTAACCATAAAGTTCCGAAAAATCTGCGCGTGGGTGACCGCGTAAAAGTCCTCAGCATGAACTTAAGCGGAACCGTACACACACTCCCGAACGCGAAAGGTGAATTGTATGTACAGATGGGCATCCTGCGCTCCCTCGTCAACCTCAACGATCTGGTGCTGATAGAGGAGGAGACCTCCCCTGCGAGCAAAAAATACAACAAGACCGGAGCCGGAAAAATCAAGATGTCCAAATCAGCTTCCGTCTCCGCGGAGATCAACCTCATCGGCAGGACAACCGACGAGGCGATTGCCCTTTTGGACAAATATTTAGACGATGCCTATATCGCACATCTCCCTTCCGTCCGCATCGTGCACGGAAAGGGCACCGGCGCTCTCAGAAATGCTGTCCAGAGTCATCTGAAACGCTGCAAATATGTGAAGTCCTACCACCTCGGAGAGTTCGGGGAGGGGGATGCCGGTGTTACGATTGCCGAGTTTGAATAATGATGATGCGGGGGCATCACAACGATACCACAAGGAGGTTTTTATGGCTGCCAAACAAAAAATACTGATTGTAGATGACGACAACAATATCGCGGAACTCATCTCGCTCTACCTGACAAAGGAATGTTACGATACGAAAATTGTAAACGACGGGGAGGAAGCTCTCACCGCCTTTGAGCAGTACCATCCCAACATGATTCTGCTCGACCTGATGCTTCCGGGCTTAGACGGCTATCAGGTCTGCCGTGAGATTCGCACCAAATCAAACGTGCCAATCATCATGCTTTCCGCAAAGGGCGAAATTTTTGACAAAGTCCTTGGTCTTGAGCTCGGGGCGGATGACTACATTATGAAACCTTTTGATTCCAAGGAGCTCGTCGCCCGCGTCAAAGCGGTTCTGCGGCGCTACCAGCCTGCGAAGGCGGAGGAATCCTCCGTCGAAATCAAATGTGTGGAATACCCAAACCTGATCATCAACCTGTCCAACTACTCCGTAGTCTACCACGGACAGGTCGTGGATATGCCGCCGAAGGAGTTAGAGCTCCTCTATTTTCTGGCATCCTCTCCAAATCAGGTCTTCACAAGAGAACAGCTCCTCGACCACATCTGGGGCTACGAATATATCGGCGACACGAGAACCGTGGATGTCCACGTCAAGCGTCTCCGCGAAAAGATAAAGGACGATGCAACATGGAGCCTCGCAACGGTCTGGGGCATCGGGTACAAGTTTGAGGTCAAAGAATAACATGAAAAAAACTCTCTACCCTAAGATGCTGGTGGGCTACCTGATTTACGGCGTGTTGGGCTTTCTGCTGATTGTCACATTCACGACCCACCAGACAACTGTATATATGGAAAAAAAGGAGGCAGCCGCTCTCTACCGCGAATCCGCCCAGATTTCCTCAACCTACGCCAAAAGTTTTTACACACATACGATGACACTTGAAGAAATCAAAGCACAGCTCTCCACCATCGACAGCTATATGGACGGTGAAATCTGGATTGTCGATACGCGGGGCAGCCTTGTGCTAAACTCCTCCGACACGGAAAACCTCGATGCACAGACATCGATTGAAGGCTTCAATATCAGCGACTTCGGAAACCGCTACTATCAGATTGGTACTTTTTACGACATGTTCCCGGAAGATACGTTAAGCGTCTTTTCCCCCATCACAGTCAACTACAAGGTTCGTGGCTATGTCATTCTTCACAAGCCGCTGCGCCTTGTGACAAAAGGCATCAACGATCTGCTGAATATCTCCTATATGACCCAGGTTTTTCTGTTCCTTCTGGCATTTTTCATTCTGCTGACGTTTACCTTTGTCGTATATCTTCCCATCCGGCGGATGACAAAAGTGACGGACGAATATGCCGTCGGGAACTTCGAACATCAGATTGAGGTACATAACAACGATGAAATCGGTTATCTTGCCGCCACTTTCAACTACATGGCGGACGAACTGAACACCTTAGAGGACGATCAGCGAAAATTTGTCTCCAACGTCTCCCACGATTTCCGCTCTCCGCTCACCTCCATCAAAGGTTATGTCGAAGCCATGTTAGACGGAACGATTCCCCCGGAGATGCAGGAAAAATATTTAAACATTATTCTGTTTGAGACAGAGCGCTTAAACAAACTGACACAGAGTCTCCTAGAGCTCAACAAGTACGGATCTAAGGGGATGATACTCGACATCACAGACTTTGATTTAAATGATACCATCAAGATGACGGTACAGACTTTCGAAGGGAAATGCAAAGAAAAACACATTAGTTTCGATTTGATTCTATCCGGCACCGAACTTTTTGTCCGGGCAGACTTCAGCAAAATACAGCGCGTGCTCTACAACCTGATTGACAATGCCATCAAATTCAGCCACGACGACTCCACCATCACCGTGGAGACCACCGAGCGGAACGACAAGGTCTTCGTCTCCGTAAAAGACACCGGCATCGGCATTCCAAAGGACAGCATCAGCAAAATCTGGGAGCGCTTCTACAAAACCGACCTCTCTCGCGGCAAAGATAAAAAGGGAACCGGACTTGGCCTTGCCATTGTAAAAGAGATTGTTCAGGCACACGACGAAAACATCAACGTCATCAGCACGGAGGGCGTCGGAACTGAGTTTATCTTCACCCTGCCGTTAGCGCACAACTGATAGACGAAGGTACGCAGCACAAATCTGGCTGCGCACCTCCGCATTCAAAAAAATCCAGCGGAGATTCCGCTGGATTTTTTTGTCCCAAAGGGAACTTTCTCTTATACTAACTCAAGAAGTACTTCTAAAGCACCGTCACCTTTACGCTGGCCAATCTTTACGATTCTTGTGTAACCACCGTTGCGCTCTGCGTATTTTGGTGCGATCTCTTCGAATAATTTTGTTGCAACATCAACTTCCTTGGTGTTTCTCTTTCTACCTGCAGCTGCTGTCGGAACTTCCTTTACTGTGTAAAGAACTTTGTTCATCTCTCTTCTTGCATGAAGACGGGATGGCATATCTTTCTTGATTGTCTTTTCCACTTCATCATAAACAGTAACTTTCTTACCGTCTACAACCTCTTTGACTCTCTTGCCGTCTTTGTCCTTGCGGGCAACTTTAGCTTTTACAGTCACTTCTTCAAAGTTATCTTTTTCTTTTACTGCCAAAGCGATAAGGCCTTCTGCAATCTTGCGGACTTCCTTTGCTTTTGCTTCTGTTGTAACGATTTTACCATTGTTTAACAATGCTGTTACCTGACCTCTTAACAGTGCTTTTCTCTGGCTAGAGGTTCTGCTTAATTTACGATACTTTGCCATTTTTTATATCCTCCATTTGTGGGACGCCCGACAACGCTCTTTGGTCTTATTTGTCCGGTGTCATATACTTGTCTTGGAAGCATCTGCTCCCTAGTGCCACTCATGACATTTGGACATACGCCACGCTCTTTGGTCTTACTGGTTCTGCCCTATCATAAGAATTCTATGAATTAATCCTCGCCCTGGTTAAGCTGCAGACCTAATTCCTTTAATTTTGCCAATACTTCTTCTAAAGACTTACGTCCAAGGTTACGAACTTTCATCATATCTTCCGGTGTTCTGTTTGTCAACTCTTCAACCGTGTTGATTCCTGCTCTCTTCAAGCAGTTGTAAGAACGAACAGACAGCTCAAGTTCATCGATATTCATCTCGAGAACCTTCTCTTTTGCATTGTCCTCCTTCTCGATCATGACATCAGCCTGCTGTGCAGCTTCTGACAGATCGATAAACAGATTCAAATGCTCACTCAAAACCTTAGCAGCTAAGCTGACTGCCTCGTCCGGATCTAAGGTTCCGTTCGTATATACATCCAATGTAAGTTTATCATAATCTGTAACCTGACCTACACGCGTATTCTCGATGGAGAGATTTACTCTCTCTACCGGTGTGTAGATGGAATCGATTGCGATTACACCGATTGGTACATCTTCTGACTTGTTCTTATCAGCACTAATGTATCCACGGCCCTTTGTGATGGTAAGCTCCATGTATAGTTTGGAATCAGCTCCACCATTCAGGTTCGCGATTACCAAATCCGGGTTCATAATCTGAATATCAGAATCAACCTGGATATCAGCAGCAGTTACAACGCCTTCACCTTCGAATTCGATATAAGCAACTTTTGGTTCATTCGTAGTACTATTATTTCTGATTGCAAGGTTCTTGATGTTCATGATAATCTCAGTCACATCTTCTTTGACTCCTGGAATGGAGCTGAACTCATGTAATACACCATCGATTTTAACCTGGCTTACCGCAGCACCTGGCAGGGAAGAAAGCATAATTCTTCTCAGTGAGTTACCAAGTGTTGTACCGTAGCCTCTCTCCAATGGCTCTACAACAAATTTACCGTACTTTTTGTCTTCTGAAATTTCAGCAATCTCAATTTTTGGTTTTTCAAAATCGAACACTACAAAGTCCCTCCTTCTCGGGTTTCATTGCTTAACTATTTATAGCTTATCAAAAACCGACAAAGACAGCAAAAGTATTTTAAGTATAAATACAAAAAATACTCTTGCTGTTGTCCGCTTCTTTTTAATACGACTATTATTTATTTAGAATATAACTCGACGATAAGCATCTCATCGACCGGAACGTCGATCTGCTCTCTGGAAGGTAATTCTTTTACAGTTCCCTGTAATTTCTCAATATCGCAATCTAACCACTCTGGAACTAATCTTCCACCAGTTACTTCAACAATATCTTTCATTCTCTGAATGTTCTTGCTCTTTTCTCTGATTTCGATCACATCGCCAGCTTTTACTAAGTAAGATGGGATATTAACCTGTTTTCCGTTTACTAATACGAATTTGTGATCAACAATCTGTCTTGCTTCTCTTCTGGTTCTTGCAAATCCTAAACGGAATACAACGTTGTCTAATCTGGATTCCAACATAGTCATTAAGTTCTGACCAGTCATACCCTTCATTCTGTCGGCCTTCTCATAGTAATTGTGGAAAGGCTTCTCTAATACACCATAGATGAATTTTGCTTTCTGTTTCTCTCTCAACTGAAGACCGTACTCAGACATCTTCTTGTTTGTTCTTTTTAATTCTCTATTGGATTTCTTATCATATCCTAAGTAACTTGGCTCTAAACCAAGGGATCTACATCTTTTCAGAACAGGTACTTTATTTACTGCCATCTTAGTCTCTACCTCCTAATTAAACTCTTCTACGTTTTGGTGGACGACATCCGTTGTGAGGTACCGGAGTTACATCTTTGATACTTGTAACTTCAAGTCCGCAAGCAGAAAGTGCACGAATTGCTGCTTCTCTTCCTGAACCTGGTCCTTTTACCATAACGTCAACTGTCTTTAATCCGTGAATTAACGCTGCTTTTGTTGCTGTCTCTGCAGCCATCTGTGCAGCATATGGAGTAGATTTCTTTGAACCTCTAAATCCAAGACCACCGGCACTTGCCCATGATAAAGCGTTGCCTTCAGCATCTGTAATCGTTACGATTGTATTGTTGAAAGATGACTGAATATGTGCCTGTCCGCGTTCAACGTTTTTCTTTACGCGCTTCTTTGTCACTTTTTTTGTAACTTTAGCCATATCTAAACTAACCTACTTTCTCTAATAATAAATAATTAATCTGTTGCCTATTTCTTCTTATTTGCTACGGTACGCTTCGGACCTTTACG
>CAZBUW010000074.1:0-14629 GCA_964495195.1 uncultured Roseburia sp. | reverse complement strand
GTCTCGGTTCTGAATGTGGTCTCTAAGACGCCGGCTCTTGCTCCGCCGATTCCTAAAGCGTATGCCAATGCCAGATCCAATGCTTTTCCGGTTGCATCCTGCTCTACTGCAACTAAGCAAGGAACACCTTTTCCCGCCTGGTACTCAGAACGTACGGTATGTCCCGGTCCCTTCGGCGCAATCATGGTTACATCCACATCCTTCGGAGGTACGATACATCCGAAATGAATGTTGAAACCGTGTGCAAACATTAACATGTTGCCTGCCTCTAAGTTTGGCTCGATATCTTTCTTGTATAAATCAGCCTGTTTCTCATCGTTGATCAAGATCATGATGATATCGGCTTTCTTTGCTGCCTCTGCTGCTGTAAAAACCTCAAATCCCTGTTTTTCAGCTTTTGCCCATGATTTAGAACCCTCGTAAAGTCCAACGATGACCTTGCATCCGGACTCCTTTAAGTTCAACGCATGCGCATGTCCCTGACTGCCATATCCGATGATGGCAATTGTCTTTCCCTCTAATAATGAAAGGTTACAGTCTTCCTGATAATAAATTTTTGCTGACATATTTATTTCCTCCAATTCAATATTTTACAAACTTTTGACGACACCGTTCTCATCAATCATCTTGACATCCGCAGTGCCTCTGGATAATCCGGTAATTCCGGTGCGCGCCAATTCCAAAATCTCATAGCCCGACACGAGATCCATAAAGGCATCTAACTTATCCTGATGACCGGTCAATTCAATGACCATCGAATCGTGCGTCACATCCACGATCTTACCGTGAAAAATCTCTGCCACATTAAGAATCGGCTGCCGTTCTGTATCTTTGGCACGAATCTTAACAAGGATCAGTTCTCTTGTTACGGAAGAACCGGATTCTAACTTTTTAATATCTAATACATCCTCAAGCTTCGCAAGCTGCTTCTCAATCTGCTCTAAAATCTGCTCATCCCCGCTCGCCACAATCGTGATTCTGGTATAGCGCGGATCAGCGGTCACACCGGATGAAAAACTGTCGATGTTATACCCTCTTCTGCTGAACAGCCCTGAGATATGGCTTGTTACGCCGGGATTATTCTCAACTAACAGAGATAAAACCTGTCTTCTCATTTTGAAAACCTTCCCGCCCTGAATCTTTTTTGATTCAACGCTTTAACACTCACTCACACTAAAATCAATCTTAGCAACATTGTATTTTTTTGTCAATAGTTTTTTGGACGAAATCATGGCACTAAATCATGACGTCCGATTTCTGTTTGCTCTCCTCAATCACATGGTTCAATCTGCGGAACGGAATCTCAAGTCCTAATCCAATGACAAGTGATATCGCAATCACAAAGCCGTACATTCCCAGATACTTCCAGTAGTCTGCGCTATATAGACCGCCTACGGTCTCCCTCATGGCATTCATCCCAAACTGAAACGGCAGATATTTGTAGATGCTCTTAAACACGCCCGGAAGCACCTCGATTGGGAACGTACATCCTGCTCCCGCAACCTGTATGACCATGACGATGACTGCAATCGCCTCCCCGACATTGCCAAATGCCACTGTCAGAGAATAGATAAACAGTGTAAACGCAAAGCTGCTGACCGACGCCGCGAGCCAGAACAGCACCGGCTCCCTGCACTGGATTTTTACAAAGAACAAATCTCCGAGCACCGTAATCAAAGCCTGTGCCTGCCCAATCAAAAAGAAGGTGATATAGCGGCCAAAATAGTTCTGATACTGCTTTACATTTGTAATTCCTTCTTCCGGATGCACCTTGACATGAATCAGCGCCACCAGGATGAGGGCACCTACCCACAATGCCAGAATCGTATAGAACGGCGCCATCGCCGAACCATAATTGTCAATGGCATAGACTCTGACCGTATCCAGATTGACCGGTGAGGAGATGAAGCTTCCAATCAATTCCGGATCTGACTTCACCATCTCCAATATCTTTTGATACTGCTCGTTTTCCTCTAACTCTTCAATCTCTGCAATCAGGGTGTTGAGACCGTCTAAGAGTTCCTGTGCCATTTCTGCCGAACCCACAAGCGCCTCATTTCCCTCGCTCACCGTCGATGCATATCCGTTCAGCACTTCCGTCACATCATCAAAATCCGCGTCCACTCCACTCAGAATCGCAGCGACGGAGACAAGCGATCCCTGCGCACTTCGAAATGTGGCCTCTAACTGTGGTCTCACGTTGTACTCAAAGGTCTCTCTCAATCCGTCCACCTGTTGTTTGCAGGTCGACACTTCCGCGAGAACTTTTTCCTTCAATGCATTCAGACTCTCCGCATTCTGCGCTGATGTCGTCTCTAACTGCTCCAAATCGGCATTGATAAGGTCAAACTGCGCACGGATTGTCTCCACCTGCGCCGCTGTGCTCTCGTTGTTCCATTCGCTGACCGCCCCTTCAAATATCTGTTCTAAATATGGCATAACTGCCTTCGCACCGGCGATTCCATTTCCCATCCCAATCTGCATATCCCCTGCGCCTGAGATTCCGGTATCCACTAACGCGCTGACATTGTCGAGGCTCTGCGAGAGAAGGTTAAAACTGTAAGCCACCATATCCGCGATACTGTCCGCATTTCCCGAGGCGGAAATCAGTGCACTCTGCATCGAGTTGACGGTTCCCTCTCCGTTCTTCACCACCTGGTCTAAATTGGGCATCACCGTCTGCGTCGTCTCAATCAGGCTGTTCGCGGAATTTGTAATGCTTACAAAAGAGTTTAAAATATTGACATAAATCTGAAGGTCTCCGCTTAACTCTGTCAGGTTCGTTGTAACTGTATTTGTAATTGTATTCCCATCCAGCTCGAGACCCGTGACCGAACCACTCACCTTCATCAGCACCTCCACCACCGTACTGACAAAGGTTGCATTGACCTGCTCTCCGACCGTCTTTTGCGCCTTGCTTGTAATCTTTGGTGCAATGGCATTCTTTTTCTCATTCTCATAGTAGATAATCTCCGGATGAACCAGTTCCCCGTCCAAAAAGCCAAACAGAGTATCTGTAAATTCCTCCGGAATCACAAGCGCCGCATAGTAATCCCCTGCATAGACGC
This sequence comes from uncultured Roseburia sp., assembly GCA_964495195.1. Classification (GTDB taxonomy): domain Bacteria; phylum Bacillota; class Clostridia; order Lachnospirales; family Lachnospiraceae; genus Roseburia. Next base: position 11,561 of record CAZBUW010000074.1, on the reverse strand, counting down.
CATCCGTCGCTTCTTTTGCACTGTCCACAAACACCCAGCCGATTACATTGTTTGTCTCTAATGCCTCGATTACACTATCTCCGATATTCAAAGACAGATTGTCTACCGTATATCCCTCATCCTCGGAGACAACCGCGATTTTCATATTGGATGTCGCGGACTCCCCATAAGGGTCCCAGTTGGAAAAAATATTAAACCAGGCATACAGACAGGGAATAACCGTGAGTCCCATTATAATCACAACCGCCACTACATTGCGGCTCAGCCTCTTAAAATCCGCCAGAAATATTTTTATAATGTTCTTCATTTCTCATTCACCTCGGTTTCTTTCTGTCCTTTATCAGGCTCTGCGCCCTCCTCTCCGGCGGCTTCCTCCGGCGCGCTCCGCCCTGAGTCAATCTGTTCCATAACCGCGCGGAATCTTCCCTCAACCATGCGAAACTCCGGGTCTAACAGCCCCTCCGGCTCCCCGTCTTCCCCGTTTATCTCGCCGAGTTTTTTCTGAATCTTATAGTCGGTATACTCCACCAGAATCAGATAGATAGCGATCCCGAACAGAGAGGCAATCCACAGAATTAAAAAGACAACCTTCGAGCTGTCCGTCCAAAAGAGCAGACATAAAAACACCAGCGGAATGATCCAGATACACCTCAGGCCAATCTTTATTCTCTTCTGATTTTTCTCATGCACCTCTGTCTCATATTGCAACAGAATGTCATACATTTTTTCATAATCTTTTTTCATGTTCATCTCCTCTGAAAGCTTCTACATCATCTTGGTATCTTCCATGCGCTCTTCCATGTAATGATTGATTCCAACAAAAGGAATCCGGATTACAAGTCCAATCAGAAGCGCCGCCCCTGCAAAAATCAAAAGCTCAGACAGTGATTTGACATAGGTATCACCGTACATTCCCCCGATTGTCTCGCGGATTGCATCGATTGCGTATGGGAACGGGAAGAAAATATAAATCTTCTGGTACACATCCGGCAGCAGTTCGATTGGGAACGTACCGCTCGATCCCGCAATCTGGATGACCATGACCACGACCGCCAACGCTTTTCCGATATCGCCAAACGACAAGGTCAGCGCATAGATGAGCAGAGAAAACGTCAGGCTCGTCAATGCCGATGCCAGCCAGAATAATCCGGGATACATAATCTGACAATGAAGCAGATAGATATCCCCTAAGACAATGATGGCCGCCTGAATCTGATTCAGCACAAAGAATAAGAGATATCTGCCGAAAAAGAGCTGGTACGGTTTCACATTCACGAGGTTCTTCGGCTCAGCCTTCACCTTGATAATGGAAACTAATATTGTCATTCCGACCCAGATTGCAAGCACAGAATAAAACGGCGTCATGGCAGAACCATAATTTTCGATTGGATAGACCGGTTCCGTGCGCATCGCCACCGGCGCTGCAAAATACTCACCGTAGTTCTCCGGGTCTCCCCGCATGACATCGAGCAGAACCTGAATTTTCTCGTCCTCCTCCGCATTTTCCAGTTTCTTAAGCAGCGTCTCTATCTTTTGGTTCGCATTGTCAATGACCTCTCCAATCTGCTCTAAACTGCTGTCTGTCCCCTCGATTGTCGTCTCAATCCCATCGAAGATTGTCGTCAACTCTCCCATGGTACTGCCGAGTCCGTTTAGAATATTCGTCACATTCTCAAGCACCTTGGACATGCCCTCGACCAAAGTGTTCATCTGTGGGACAAGACTGTTATTATAGAGGTTTTTCATGTTACTGACCGCTTTGCCACAGCTTGTAAGGGAAGTCGTCATGCTCTCCGTCACGGCGGCAACACTATCCCCCACAATGTCCCCTCCGGACGGAAGTCCACTCTCGTCTGTCTGTATCCCGGCATCTGCGAGAAGCTGGTCTAATTCTCCCTGAATCCCCTCAGCCCCCTGTGTCAGATTTCCGAGTGTTCCGAGGACGGATTCTAACGCCTCATGCGCCTCCTGCTGCTGCGCACTTCCCTCCTCTGCTGTCATCAAAATAGTCTGCAGCTCATTTAACTGCCGAATCAGTTCCGCTGTGTCCGTTGTCGCCTGCGTCACACTCTCTACGGTCGTCTGCGTATTCTCCGCGATGTTGGCATCCGTAATGTGCCCGGCAAGCGCGTTCAAAGAATCCTCTATCGCGGTGAGGGCTGATGTCACATTGCTGCTGAATGTATTGAGCGAATTCTGCGTGTTCTGCAGACTCGAATTTGCCTCTGCAATGCTTCCGGCGCCCTCCTGCATGGAGGAACCGATTTCAGGTACCTCCTCCCTGGCATCCCCGACGGCCTCCGTCAGCGCCTCATTGCTCTCCATAAAAACTGTCACCATCTCGCTGTACGAAGTCAGATTCTCATTGAGCTCCCTAAGTTTGCTCTCTAACGCCTCCACACTGTCATCCTCATCTAATTCATCTGCAATTACATTTGTCTTTTCAAAGACAGAGCGAATCACAACTTCGATAAATTTTTCATTTGTGCTCTGCGTCAGCGAGGATACCGCAGAATCCGTAATCTTTGTAGCAACGGCATTTTTCTTCTCATTTTCATAATATATGATGGTGGGATTCTCCTCAAAATCCTCTTTCAGTGCATCATACATTGTACTTGTGAAATCATCGCTGATGACTACTGCAGCGTAATATTTGCCGCTATAGACGCCGTCGACAGCCTCCTTTGCGGAATCTACGACCGTCCATGCGATAGTAGTCTTCGTCTTCATCTCCTCAACGACTTCCGCTCCCATATCCACGAAAGTTCCGTCGTCCTCCGTGTATCCCTTGTCCTCGGAGACAATCGCGATCTGAATATTTGAGGTATTCCCATAAGGATCCCAGTTTGAATATATATTAAACCATGCATACAGGGATGGTAACACACATAACCCGATTGCAATGATAAGTGCAAACGGATGCTTCACAAGCCCCTTTATGTCTGTCAAAAAAATGTTCCAAATATTTTTCATGTTGTCTCTCCTCGCTCTAAATCCAGCTTCTAAATCTATGAGAGCAGAATCTCCGACGCAAGATTCTGCTCTTTCATCTCTGTTATGACTTCATAGATTCCATCAATGCGTCTGCAAGTGCTGTAAGTTCCGGTTCATTTGTCTCATCCGCAGATGAATTGACTGTGACCTGTGCATCTAACACCTTACACTCTTTCAATTCCTCCTGAATAAATTTCTTCATCAAAGTTCCGGATTTAATTGCCCAAGAGCCATTCTCAATGATACCAAAGGTGCGCTTCTGGAAGTTTAATCCCTTCAAATGAGTCAGGAAATCATGCATTACCGGATAAATATTTAAATTGTAGGTCACAGACGCCAATACGATATGGCTGTACTTGAAGGCATCCGCCACAAGATAGGAGACATGCGTCTTAGAAACGTCATAGACCGAAATGTTCGTCATCCCCCTCTCACAGAGTTCGGACGCAAGTGTCTGCGCGGCTGCCTCCGTATTTCCGTACATGGAGGCATAGAGAATCAGAACGCCCTTCTCCTCCGGCTCGTAACGGCTCCATTTGTCGTGTTTATCAATAAAATATCCCAAATCTGTGCGCCACACCGGTCCGTGGAGCGGACAGAACATCTTGATGGGAACCGTGGACGCTTTTTTCAAAAGCTGCTGCACAAACGGTCCGTATTTCCCCACGATATTGCAGAAATATCTGCGCGCATCATCTATCCAGTCGCGGTCAAAATTGACTTCATCATTAAAAAGTCTGCCGTCTAAAGAGCCAAAACTTCCAAATGCATCCGCTGAGAACAGGACTCCGTTTGTCGTATCAAACGTCACCATAGCCTCCGGCCAGTGAACCATCGGCGCAAACAAAAACGTCACGGTATGTTTTCCGAATGACCGGGTATCTCCTTCTTTTATCACAATCTTGCGGTCTTCCACATGAAAACCGAACTGGCGCATAAACATGAACGCCTTCTCATTACTGATAACTTTGCAATCCGGATAGCGGAGCAGCACCTCCTCCATGGATGCCGCATGGTCAGGCTCCATATGGTTCACCACAAGATAATCGAGCGGTTCCCCGCCTAAGACCTCTTCCACATTCTTCAAAAATTCCCGGCATCCCGACCAGTCCACCGTGTCGAAGAGAACCTTCTTCTCATCCATCAAAAGATAGGAATTGTAGGACACTCCTCTCGGAATCGGATGAATATTTTCAAACAGGTGCAGACGTTTGTCGTTCACACCCACCCAGTACAAATCCTCTGTTACTTTTCTCACGCAGCTCATATCTGTTACCTCCTCTATGCTTCACTCGCTGGAATAAAATTTGCTTTGCTCTCGCCGCACTCCGGGCATACCCAGTCCTCCGGCAGATCTTTATATCTTGTGCCCGGTCGAATCTCCGCCGCCTCATCGCCATTCTCCGGTATGTACTCATAACCGCATCCAAGACAGACATATCTTCCCACCGGTGCAGGAACCGGCTCACTCTCAACCATACGTTTCATCTTGACCATCGGCGGAGCCGGAAGCTTTTGCTTGCCGTTGTCTAATGCCTTTGCCAAAAGAGGCAGAATCACATTGACATCGCCCACAATGCCGTAATCCGCATTCTTAAAAATTGGCGCGTTCGGATTTGTATTAATCGCTACAATTGTAGATGCATCCTTGATTCCCTTCAGGTGCTGAACCGCTCCCGAAATACCGCAGGCAATATAGAGATTGCCGCTAAACTTCTGACCACTCATGCCAACATAGCGGCTGAGCGGTACATACTGCAGCTGCTCTGCGACCGGCCGGCTCGAACCGACCGCTGCCCCCGCTGCCTTTGCGAGATCGTAGATTAACTTCATATTCTCCTTATCCCCGATTCCCTTTCCGGCGCTGACTACGCGCTCCGCCTGGGCAATCGGTGTGTCAGCGTCGATTCCCACCGAGAAATCATATCCGTCGGCCGTCAGCGCCGCCACAAGCTGCTCCACCTGCTCCGCCGGACTTCCTCCGGTAAACATTGTGCGCTTTCTCGATCCCGTGACAGCGGTCGGCTTCTTCGCCTTCGCCGGCGCCGCGCCGGAAGATTTCGCCGCTTTTCCAAGAATGTAGGACGAGATGACCACATTCTGAATCTCGTTGGTTCCCTCGTAGATGGTGCAAATCTTAGCATCGCGGTATGCGCGCTCCACCTGCATTCCCTTTAAGTATCCGTTTCCGCCGAAAATCTGAAGCGAATCGTTGACAATCTCTAAGCAGACATCGGATGCGTATTTCTTTGCCATGGCCGCTTCCATACCGTACGGCTCGTGATGCTCTTTGAGTTCTGCCGCACTGTATACTAAAAAGCGTGCTGCGCGCAGCTTTGTCGCCATCTCCGCAATCTTGAACTGGATTGCCTGAAGCTGTGCAATCGGCGCCCCGAACTGCTCGCGCTCCTTCGCATACTCTACCGCCGCCTCATAAGCTCCCTGTGCGATTCCAAGCGCCTGTGCAGCAATTCCGATGCGTCCGCCGTCAAGCGTTGCCATCGCAATCTTAAATCCCTGTCCCTCCTTGCCTAAAAGGTTCTCCTTCGGCACCTTTACATTGTTGAACAAAAGCTGTGCTGTCGCGGAGGAACGAATTCCCATCTTGTCGTAGTGGTCTCCAAAGGTAAAGCCTTCCCAGCCTTTCTCCACAATAAGAGCGCTGATTCCTTTTACCCCGATTCCCGGCGTTGTCACCGCGAACACAACATAGGTGTCAGCCTCACCTCCGTTGGTGATAAATATCTTCTCTCCGTTCAAAAGATAATAATCACCGCAGAGTTCTGCCGTCGTCTCCGTTCCTCCGGCGTCAGAACCGGCGTTTGGTTCAGTAAGACCGAAAGCGCCAATCTTTTGTCCGCTCGCTAAAGGTTTTAAATATTTCTGCTTCTGTTCCTCCGTACCGTATGCCGCAATCGGATAAGAACCTAACGACACATGCGCGGATAAAATGACTCCCGTTCCGCCGTCCACTCTCGAGAGTTCCTCGACTGCAATCGCATAACTTAAAACATCCTTTCCCATGCCGCCGTATTCCTTTGGATAAGGAAGTCCCATGTAGCCCATTTTCCCGAACTCATCTATCTGCTCTCTCGGGAACTTATTTTCCTGATCCAGAGAAAAAGCGATTGGCTTAATCTCCTTTTCCGCCCATTCTCTGATGTGCGCACGAAGTTCTTCATGTTCCTGCGTCGTTTTAAAATACATGACATTCTCCTCCTTATTTTATAAATTTTTCAAGCTGATTGATTACTTTTTGCAGTTCAATCGGTTTGGAAATATGTGCGTTCATACCACTCTCCATACAGCGCTGTACATCCTCTGCGAAAGCGTCCGCCGTCATTGCAATAATCGGAAGGTCGGCATCTGTTCTGTCTGATGCACGAATCACCTCAGTCACCTCATATCCCGACATGACCGGCATCCTCAAATCCATCAAAATGGCATCATAATATCCTTCCTCTGACTGTTCGAACATGTCAACACAGACTTTTCCGTCCTCCGCGTGTTCGGTCAAAATTCCGGCATAAGCCATCAATTCTGAGATAATCTCCCAGTTGAGCGTATTATCCTCCGCCACAAGAAGTCTCACTCCGGACAAATCTCTCCTGCTCTCATAGAGCGCATTTGCAGTCTTCCTTCCGTCGAGCAGACGCTTGATCCCATCGTACAATGTAGAGCGAAACAGCGGTTTGTAAATAATTCCCCTGATGCCCGCCGCTGCTATCTCGCTTGCTTTATCACACAAATCGTAGGCGGACGCCAGCAGAAACATGGAACCATTTCCCACGATTTCCCGCATTCTGCCAAAAATCCCGATACTGCATCCGTCCGGCAGATAATAATCCATCAGAATAATCTCATAGTCTTTTCCCTGATCATGGCGCTCCTGTGCCATCGCGAGCGCCGTCTCCCCATCCGGGGCGCTCTCCGGAACAAGGCAGAGTGCCTCGAGAAATGCCACTGTGTTCCGGCGCACCGACTCGCTGCCATCCACAAAGAGAATACTCATATCATAAAAATCCATTGGCTCTTCTACATCGACAGCTTTCTTCACATCAATAGTAACTACAAACTTCGTACCTTTTCCGGGTTCGCTCTCCACCTCTATCGTACCTTCCATCGCATCCACGATATGTTTTGTGATTGCCATGCCAAGCCCTGTCCCTTCGGTCTTTTGGATTCTCTTCGTATCCTCCCTTACAAACGGCTCAAATATCTTCTCTTTGAACTCCTCCGCCATTCCGATTCCGTTGTCCCTTACGACTATTCTGAGACGAACATAATCGTCGCCGAAATCTGACGGTTCCTCACCCAGGGAAAAATAAATGGTTCCGTTCTCCGGCGTAAATTTTACCGCATTGGACAAAAGATTCAAAATAATCTGATTCAGGCGGACACTGTCACTGTATATATTCTCACACACAATGTCGCAGACTTCCACATTGAAAATCTGTCTCTTCTCCTTCAACTGCTGTTGGACAATAGTCACAATATCCTCCGCCATCTCGCGGAGCGATATCCTGTCTATATTCAAATGCATCCCGCCGTCCTCAATCTTTGACATATCCAGAATATCGTTGATCAACTGAAGCAGATGATGATTGGAGGAGGATATTTTTTTCAGATAATTCTGAAGCATCGCCCTGTCATCAATATTGATGCTCGCTAAGACAGTCATCGCCGAAATTGCATTCATTGGCGTCCGGATATCGTGGCTCATATTGGACAAAAATTCGCTCTTAGCCTGATTTGCCTCATCCGCTTCCCTCTTAGCCTCCGCCAACTCTGTAATCTGCCGGTTCGTCCTCTTGTAATAAATGGCAAACATCACAATATACATAAGGAACAGGACGGCAACGCATCCGCCGAGCAAAGCAAATCGTATCGTATCAAGCCCAGTCACAATCCGATCGAGTTCCCCATACGGTATCGTTGTGATAATATACCATTCGGAGTTAGAGAGCGGGGAGCAGTACAATTGACGGCGGCCGCTGTGAAACGGAAGAATCGTCGTATAGCTTTCATCGTTTGCCATAATATTCTGCATTTCTTCGATATATGCTTCCTTATCTACATTCTCGTCCTCTACAATCTGATCCCTCATCCTGTCAAAATAATTGTCCCTCGTCTCGTTAAAGTTATTGACCACAAAGTCTCCATTTTTACGGACAATACTTGAGTATGTAATCGCCCCCTCCTTATCGACAGACAAAATATTCTTGACATCCTCTATTGATATACCGGCGATAAGTGCCGCACAATTCTCTCCGTTCTCCATCGGATAAGAAGCAGAAGCTCCCAGAATCACCGTCTTCTCCCCATCCGGTTTCACTCCGAGCGCCACCTTTTTCTCCTTGTTGTTCAGGGAGGTGATGAACGGCTGCGGATCCACCAGCTCAATCGACTCCCCATAGAGCATCTCGATACTGCCATCACGCGCAATCAAGGCAAGCGAGATAAACTCATGCATCTGTCCCTCCTCCGAAAGCACGGATTTCATCTCTTCCTCATCCGAAAATGCGCTCTCCGGATTTCTTCCGACCATGGATTCCACCTGATTCAGCCGCAAATCAATCGTCGTCTGAAAGTGCATCGTTATCTCATCATTCATCTCTTCCATATAAATAGCGCCAAGTTCGTTGATTGCCTCCCTGCTGTTCTTCTTCATCACGAACACAAAGACTAACATAATCCCGATACCGACCGCGATCATAATACTAAAACTGACAATAAAAAAGCTGTTTGGACGTTTTTTCATACAACACCTCCGGATATTGTATTTTAATCACATTTTACCACTTTTTATATTTTCACACCATATTTTTGGCAAGTCATGACCGCGATTTCAAATCCGTTTTCTCCATGTTTTCACTTTATCTGTCATTAGAATAGTTCCCTTTCCGCAGCTATGCTATAATCTATGTATCACAAAAAAGCAAAGAGGTATTTGTACCATGAGAGAGAAACTTTACCGCGCCACCTATAAAATTGAAGACAACTTTTTTCTCACTGTCGTCCGGCACGGTCTGACAATGATGATTCCATTTCTTCTTGTAGGCGGAATCGCCTGCGCATTGCTCAACCTTCCGTTCTCCGGCTACCAGGCTTTTCTGGCACTTCCGCAGTGTGCCCCAATCACCTCATTTCTCACCATGATTAATCAGGGCACCTACGGTCTGTTCTCCATCGCAGTTGTCGTCACCATCAGTCTGAGCTATGGCATGGAGCGCAATGAGAGACCTGACCAGATTGCCATGTACCTTGTCGTTTCCTTAGGTGCATACGGCACCCAGCTCAATCTCTCCAGCGAAGATTTCAATCTGTCTCTCCTCGGAGTGAGCGGATGTTTCTCCGCCTTGCTGATTGCTCTGTTCTCCTGCTATTTTTTTACTTTTTTGCGGAAATGCACCGCATTCTCCCTTTCCAAATACACCGCGGGAATGGTGAGTATCTGCGCCAGCGCCATCCATACCATCCTGCCGGCAGCCATCATCATCGGATTCGTGGCTCTGTGCAACCAGTTTCTCATCTCCGTTCTCCATGTAGCCAACCTGCCGGAGCTGTTTTCCCTTTTCTTTTGTGCTCTTTTTGAGCACCTTGACAACGATTTCTGGTCCGGGCTTCTCTACACCCTGCTGCTGCATCTGCTGTGGCTTTTCGGGATGCACGGGAGCAATATTTTAGAACCGGTGGCACAGACTACGTTCGCCTTCTCGCCTGACACCATTTTTTCCAAAAGCTTCTTTGATACCTATGTGGTGATGGGCGGCTGCGGAACCACGGTCTGTGTTCTGATTGCCCTGCTCCTGTTTTTCCGCAGAGACCGGATGGGCAGACTGGCAAAACTTGCCTCCTTCACTGTCATTTTCAACTTAAATGAAGTGCTTAATTTCGGAATCCCGATTATTCTAAACCCGATTCTCGGGATTCCGTTCCTCTTGACTCCGGTCGCAGTCTATATCATCACCTACGGCGCGACTTACTTCCATCTTGTTCCTCCGGTCATGCAGAATGTGCCGTGGACGACCCCGGTTCTCTTCAGCGGGTATTTTGCCACCGGCTCTATCCGCGGAAGTATCCTGCAGTTTGTCTGCATTGCAGCCGGCATCGCCATCTATCTTCCGTTTCTCCGGCTCCACCGCCAGTCACAGGAGTCCTATGCCAGGGAACTGCTGAAACGTCTGGTCACAAAACTGCAGGAAATGGAGGAGAAAAAAGAAGCGCCCAACTTTCTGGCGCGCACGGACAAGCTTGGATTGACCGCCCATATGTTGCTGAACGATTTGAAGGAGGCATTGAAAAATCATTCCCTCTACCTTCTCTACCAGCCTCAGGTGGATTCGGCTGGAAACTGTATCGGCTCCGAAGCTCTGCTCCGTTGGAATCATCCCACTTACGGTCTTATCTATCCGCCTCTCACCATCGCACTCGCGAAGGAGGGGGAGCTCCTGCCGAGTCTGGAGTCACAGTTGTTCGATATGACCGGGCAGGCAATCCGAACCATCTCGGATGTCTATCCAAAACCGTTTAAGATATCCATGAATATCACGGCGAGCTCCCTTCTGTGGGATATCGAGGAGTGCATCGCAGAATGTCTGCAAAAGTACGATATTCCCGCCGAGGCATTGTGGCTTGAAATTACCGAGCAGGATGTCCTCCTCAATTCGGATGATGTGATTCAAAAGCTGAAGCGCCTCCGCGACAAAGGGCACACTCTGCTGATCGATGACTTTGGCATGGGACACACTTCCCTGCTGTACCTGCAGTCAAACTTTTTTAAGGTTGTAAAGCTGGATGGTTCCTTAATCCGCACTCTCCTGGATCAGCCCACCAACCAGAAGATTGTCTCTTCTATCGCCGAACTGGGGAAAAAGCTGGATGTGGAAGTCATCGCAGAATACGTGGAGACAAAAGAACAGCAGAAAAAACTGCTGGAACTCGGATGCCACTGGTATCAGGGCTATCTCTACAGCAGACCAATTCCTTTGGAGGAATTTATTGCGTATTTGAAGGGGTGAGGGGAGTCTGGACAATATCTTTTTTCCCCTTAATTTTGACTTTTTGTCTACATACAAAACCTCACTTTTTCTTATGACATCAGCAAGCTCCGTGTCCTTCGCATATGCTGATGTCACTTTCTGCATATCATCAATAACCAGCTTATTTTCAACCGGTCTTAAAGCCATGCCGTAAGAACAGGACGTCCGTTCTTTGCTTCCACAGAACAAAACAAGATTTGAAATCAAAAATGAGAACCCCTCATACTCTTATCAGAGTATAAGAAGTCCTCATCAATTTAATTATATTTCACTCTAAGCCACTTCTGGCTCATTCTGTTCTAAGAATATCTCCTTAGAATTTACCAGCCTTGTGTGCTTCCTCAATCGAAACTGCAACAGCAACTGTTGCGCCTACCATTGGGTTATTACCCATTCCGATAAGACCCATCATCTCTACGTGAGCCGGTACGGAAGAAGAACCTGCGAACTGTGCATCAGAGTGCATACGTCCCATTGTATCTGTCATACCATAGGATGCAGGACCTGCTGCCATGTTATCCGGAT
>CAZBUW010000073.1:0-15145 GCA_964495195.1 uncultured Roseburia sp. | reverse complement strand
GGTGCCTTTGCGAATGGCGTGGCTGAACTGTTCAACCATCGTCAGTATATTAGCCGAATCATGAGCAAAGCAGCGCCTCCAGCAGCTCTAAGAATTCCGTCTCAGAGATTTCTTCCGCTTCCACCTCCACATAGTCATCTCCGCTCCGGTACTGCGCCAGGTAATGCTCCTCCTCATCTATCTGTAAAAAAGCGACCTTAGTTCCCTTCCATGTTGAAATCTTCACATCTTTATTCTCCAACAGATTTCCGAATCGCGATACGACATTCCCACTTTCAACGACGCAGAATCTGCCGCCCTCCTCGCGTTCGAACTCCCATCGTACCGCTCCCTGCTGTTCGAGCGGTTCCTCAGCTTCCTGCTGTTCGAGCGATTCCTCAGCTCCCTGCTGCACAAAGCCGCCCTGCTCAGCCAGCCGCAAAAACGTCTGTGTCAGCACGCCTTCTTCCCGCCTTGCTCCGGAGAGATTTCCGACATCATCCGTCTGGCAGGCTGACTGCGGACACATGACTTCTTCTTTGTAAGATACATCGTCAGAAACCTCTCCCTCCGCTTCCGCCGAGGCGACATCGTTCCAACTATTTTTGTAGAATGCAGATGCAGCATCCGCCTGGTTTTCCGCCGTGCTCTCTTCCGCTATGCTATCCGCCGGGTTTCCCTCCGCGCTCTCTTCCAACATATCCACTGTCGAATTGTCTGTGGTGAGCATCGTGCCCTTGTGGAACCAGAATCCGCCCGCTGTAAGAACCGCGACACAGGCTGCAAAGGAGAGCGCTCTCCTCACACTCCGCGCTTTCCAGACCATCCGCCGTTTCCCGCTCTTTTTCTCATCAAACGCCTCCTGCGCCTCCGCCACATATTTTGCATCCACTTTTCCCATCGCATCTATGAAATCATCGACCTTCAACTTCAAATCCCTCCTGTTCCAAAAATGCCCGCAGTTTTTTCCGGGAGCGGAACAGCGAGGACTTCACCTTGCTCTCGCTCATGGAAAAATGCTCTGCAATCTCCGCAATGGAATCCAGATACCAGTAGCGGCGCATAAAAATCAGACGGTTCCCACGCTCCATCTTCCCCAGAAAACGGTTCAGCGCTTCCACGAGTGCCTTCTCCTCCATCTTCTGCTCCGGCCCCTCTGAAGAGAAGCTGTCCTGCATCTCCTCAAATATGTATGTCATCTCACCCTCTCCCCTCTTCTTCGCATGCTTTTTGCGGTAGCAGTCCAAAGAGAGATTTCTTGTGATTGCACCGAGAAATGCCCCGAGAAGCCGCGGCCGCTCATCGGGCATGGAATTCCACGCGTGAAGCCACGTATCGTTGACACACTCCTCACAGTCCTGCTGATCGTGCAGCACATTGTATGCGATTTTAAAACAGTAATTCTGATACTTTTCACCCGTGGCGGTGATTGCTACCGGATTGCGCTCCCAGTAGAGTTCCACAATTTTTTCGTCCTCCATACAGTCCCTTTTCTCCCATATCCTCATTTTTCGCCCCGGCGTTATCATATCCCTATTCTCCGTCGGGCAGCAGCGTATCCTTACCCGCCCGGCATTGTCGCATCCCTGCTCTTTCTTCTATCCCTCGTAGGTTCCGATAAATACCGGCAGCTTTGTCTCGTCTTCTATGATAGCATAAACAAACGGACGATCCAAGATGACTTCTTTTTTCTCCTCGACAATCTCCATCGCTGTCTCGCGGATCATCACGGCTGTCGCTGCCGCCGCTTTTGTTCCCTGCTCATCCACCTCGATGTAGGTCTTGTGCAGCACATCGGAGATTGCCGCCTGCGTCTCCGTCATTTTAGAAAAATCGGCAGATTCCTCGTCAAACGCATCCTGCATTCCCATCGATATCAAAGGTTTCACCAGGCTCGTGCTGTACTCTGAAGTAAATTTCGGAATCAATGTCGTCACATCCACCTCCTGTTCCTGCCCGAGCACCTCAAGAAAATGCTCTCCCGACATGGAATCGACATAATCCCGGACACTCATCCCCTCCTCCGGCAGGAGCGCAACGAAGGAGTACCCGTCCTTATATGGCTTTCGAACACCGACGGCATGGGTATCTTCCAGAAAATAATTTTCTTCCAAACTCATCATCTCCATCATCTTTTCTGTTCCCGACTCCATCGTAAAATCCTTCTCTATGATGTCGCTCTCCTCGTACTGCTCCTCCCACTCCGCCTCAAAGGAAACAGCATTGACTAAACACATCAGGGCGGAAGCCGGCATTGTATCGATTATCTTCTCGATCTTTCCGTCGGTCTTCTCCTTCACCCAACGGTTGATATCCGCAATTGTCCACTCAGAGAAATCCGACGCATAGAGTCCGGCTCCGTAATATTCTTTATTCTTCTGTAAAAAATCCTCCTTCACCACAGATTCCTCCGTGCCTTTTTCCGCCTTAAACCAGATTGCGTTAGCAATCTTCATCTTAGCCTCCTCCGTGTCCGGGCAGGCGGCATTCCAATTTCTGATATTCTCGTTCAATTCATCAATCGTCTGTCCGCCGCCCAGAACACTTCGCATCTGTTCCGCCGTCTCCCCATCGGCGCCGTTTGCCGTCATCGCCAGCGCCTCTAACACGGAGAGCGGAGAAATCATCATACTATTTCCCTCTTCCTCCTCCGCCACGCTCGCCTGAAGAAGCGAGATGGCAAAGTCTGCCGTGTTTGTTCTAAAATCATTTGTAGTTGTGGCATCCCCACCGGCTACATCAATCAGTCTCTCATCATCTTCGCCGCTGTCCTTTTTGTCCGTCTCCGTACCCACGGACACGTCCGTCGAATTTTTTAATTTCACTCCGTCACTACTGCCGCATCCGGCTGCTCCTAACAGAACAACTCCTGCCATGCCAAGCCCGATCCATCTGTTCCATCCCTTTTCTCTTCTCATCTTACTTTCCGCCTTTCTGTGTACTTTTTCATATCAGGGCGGTGCGCCGCCCTCCCGTTACAATTTCAAATACGCTTCTTCCGTATCTATATAGAATGACGCAAAAAAAAGAGGACGGTTGCACCATCCTCTAATTAATTATCATAATGTCCTCTGCATGACAGAATTTCAAGTACACCGTTGTTGATACGATACACAAGCCTATTCGTATCATCAATACGTCTACTCCAAAAACCGCTTAATTCTCCTTTCAGCGGTTCGGGCTTTCCTATACCGTCAAAATTACTTCTCTCAATATCTTTCAGCAAAGCATTGATACGTTTAAGAGTTTTCCTATCCTGTGTCTGCCAATACAGATAATCTTCCCACGCTTCATCAAACCATACTTTATTCATTCACCATAAACCTCAATAGGCTCATGTTCGACACCCTTACCAGCATCAAGGGCGGCTATACCACGTCGCAAATGTGCCATGTTGCTCTCTGAATAAAACGGATCTGCGGAAACTTCAAAAGGTATGCGCTTTTCCCTGGCTACTTTCTTTGCAAAAATAGTAAATGCCGCACTCATGGAAAGTCCCATTTCAGAACAAGCCAGTTCCATGCTCTTTTTCACATCTGCGTCCAGCTTAAAATTTACATTAACTGTCTGTGCCATATACACCACTCCTTTCTTGCTTATATTATATGCCATAATAAAGAAAAAGCAAAGAATTTTTCTTTGCTTTTTCTTTGTCGCTTCATAAAGTCCTACACCGTCATTCTTATTCTTCTTTTTCGTCTACCTTAATTGCAATGTGAACATCGTCTAGCTGCTTCTGTTCAACGGTCGCCGGTGCGCCCATCATGATATCCATCGCGTTCTTGTTCATCGGGAACGGGATAATCTCACGGATGCTTTCCTCCCCGCAGATGAGCATAATCATGCGGTCAACGCCAGGTGCGATTCCCGCGTGTGGCGGTGCTCCGTAGCAGAATGCATTGTACATGGCAGGGAATTTTGCCTTGACATCCTCCTCGCCGAGTCCGACTAACTCAAACGCCTTAATCATAATCTCCGGGTTGTGGTTACGGACAGCACCGGAGGACAGTTCCACACCGTTGCACACCAGATCGTACTGGTAAGCTAAGATGGAGAGCGGCTCCTGCTCCTCTAACACTCTCATTCCGCCCTGCGGCATAGAGAACGGGTTGTGGCAGAATTCCAATTCCCCGGACTCCTCACCAATCTCATACATTGGGAAGTCTACAATCCAGCAGAATTCGTAGCAGTCCTTCTTCATGTGCTTCTCGCTTGCTGCTCCGAGCAGTTTGCGGAGAACACCCGCTGTCTTCTGTGCTACGAGTTTCTTTCCCGCGGCAAGTCCGACAAAGTCACCTGGTTTAAGCCCAAGCGCCTCGATGACACTCTCTTTTCGATCCTGTAAAAACTTCGCGATTCCTCCGACGAGTTCTCCGTTCTCATCCACCTTAAACCAGAACGCCTTCTGTGCCGTCTGCACTTCCACCTCCGCGCAGATGCCATCGATTACTTTTCTGGTCGCGGTAAATCCGTCAACTACAATTGCTTTTACAACCTGTCCCTCGAACGGACCGAATCCACAGTCCGCCATCACATCGGTCGCATCCTGCAGCACGAGGTCGATACGAAGATCCGGCTTGTCGCTTCCGTACTTGTCCATGGACTCTAAGTATGGAATGCGCACGAAAGGAGCCTTCGATGCGGTCTTGTATACACCGTATTTTTCAAATACAGGCGGGAGCACTTCCTCCACAACGGAGAATACATCCTCCTGGGAGGCAAATGCCATCTCCATATCGAGCTGGTAGAACTCTCCCGGAGAGCGGTCCGCACGGGCATCCTCGTCACGGAAACACGGTGCAATCTGGAAATAGCGGTCGATTCCGGACGCCATCAAAATCTGTTTGAACTGCTGCGGCGCCTGTGGAAGCGCATAGAATTTTCCCGGATGATTTCGGGCCGGAACGAGGTAATCTCTCGCACCCTCCGGGGAGGAGCAGGTCAGAATCGGGGTTGTAATCTCCATGAAGCCCAGCTCGTTCATCTTGCTGCGGAGCTCCGCAACAATCCTGCTTCTCATGACAATCTTGCTCTTTACAGCCGGATTTCTCAAATCGAGGTAGCGGTATTTCAATCTGGTGTTCTCGTCCGCCTCCTTCGACTGGTTGATTTCAAACGGAAGTGCGTTGTAAATACACTTTCCTAAAATCTCAATCTTCTCCGGTACGACTTCAATCTCACCTGTCGCTAACTCCTTATTCTTGCTGGAACGCTCTCTCACCTCTCCGGTCACCGAGATGGTCGATTCCTTGTTCACACTGTCGATGATTTCCATCATCTCTTCCGTTTCAATAACTACCTGCGTAGTTCCATAAAAATCGCGCAAAATCAAAAATCCAAGATTCTTGCTGACTTTTCTGATATTTTCATACCATCCGACGATGGTCACTTTCTTTCCTGCATCGGACAGACGTAACTCGTTGCAGTTATGAGTTCTTGACTGAATCATTTTCTTAACTCCTTGTATCTTTTTCAAATCCTTACCGGACAACACTTGCCCGCCCCCGCAAGCGTGTTCTTCCCACTTGCGCTTGTTCTATCTTACACCAAGAACCGCGATTTTTCAATATCAAGTGACAGAAAAAATGCCCGCGCTGCAAAAACTTTCGCTTTACAGTCCGGGCATCCTGACTTCCTATTTTCTCCTCTGGTCGCGAACCATCGCCAACACTTCTTCCTCCGTGTGCTTTGGAAGTTCTTCCTGCTTGCCTTCATCCACGTCCATCTGGCTTAAGACCTCTATGCTGTTCGTGGATGCGTGATAAATCTGTCTGGTGTCCTCCTCCACTTCCGGCCCCTTCATGGCATTGTTGAGCTCGCGGATCAGCTCTTTTCTATCTAAGTTATTACTCTTGATCATTGCCACACCTCTTTCCTGTGAATCTGCTCACCGCTAACTGTGCTATAAGTATATCACAGGAAAAAGGGAAAAGAGTATCCTGTTTCCGAATTATATGGTTCACTTCTTCCATGTATACATCCGGTTATTAGTTGTTGAAAAACTCCACAATCTCGTCGTAACCCTCGGACGCAAGTTTTTCTTTCTGGAACTTCTTGTTCTTATTCATGCGGACTACCAGCACCTGCTTGCCTGCCACGCGCTCCTCCTGCGCCTTTGCGATGACCGCATTCAATTTGTCCGCCGGATATTTTTTCTCGATCAGATAGGCAACCTTCGGGCGCTGCGTCGGCACCTTGAACCCACTCTCCATCAAAAGCAGCACGATTCGCTCGAATCCGATGGAAAATCCGCAGGCAGGAACGTCCTGACCGGTAAATTTGCCGACCATCTTATCGTAGCGGCCGCCGCCGCCGCAGGCAGCTCCGAGCTCCGGCATCGCAATCTCAAAAATAGTCCCGGTGTAATAACTCATTCCGCGGACGAGGGTCGGATCGAAGACCATCTTAAATTCTGCGGTCTTTGCGCCTTCCACCGTCGCAATAATCTCCTGTAAGTTCTCCCTCACTTCCTCGTCGAGATAATCTTTTAGGGTATCGGCGAGATATCGGATGCCGTCCTCCGCCTTCTCGACGCCCTGAAAAAGTGATAAGTATTTTTCGATGGACTCCTTCGCGTAGCCCTCTTTTTCTAACTCTTCCGCAACGCCGTCGAGACCGATCTTGTCCATCTTATCTAAAATGATAAAGACCGTATCGTACTCCTCCTCCGGGAAACCGCTGTAGGCCGCCATCGCTTTTAAGATGCGTCTCTCATTGATGCGGATTTCAAAATTGCGGAATCCAAGTTTACCTATGGTTGTAGTTGTGGCGAGAATCAGTTCAATCTCTGCCAGATTGCTCGGCTCACCGATAATGTCGATATCGCACTGCATGAACTGGCGGTAGCGTCCCCTCTGAGGTCTGTCCGCTCTCCACACGCTTCCCATCTGAAGCGCTTTAAACGGGGACGGAAGGTCATTCGCGTGGTTCGAGTAATAGCGCACCAGCGGCACCGTCAAGTCGTAGCGCATTCCAAAATCCACAAGGTCCGACTCCTCTTTCGCCTCGCTGATTTTTAATTTTTCACCGCGCTTCATCACCTTAAAAATCAGTTTCTCATTCTCACCGCCCTGCTTGTTGCTCAGGTTTGCAATGTTCTCCATACAAGGGGTCTCAATCGGTGTAAAACCGAAACTGCGGTAGGTCTCCTTGATGACCTGCTGCACGTAGTCGCGAATCTGCATCTCCTCCGGTAAGATATCCTTCATGCCGTTGACCGGCTTTTTACTTAATGCCATGAAATTTCCTCCATCTTCTTCACTTTTCTTTCTATCATCTCATCAACTCTCTCGAGATAATGCTCCACATTCTTGACATTTTCCACGCGCACCATCTTTTTCCCACCCGTCTCCTTATCGAAAAAGACAAACTTTGTCGTGGAACCTGCACCAAGTGCCATTATAGTCTGTTTCTCCTCCATAATCAAGATGTTATAGATTCCAGCTTTTCCCTCCGCGGCATAGCCGACGTTCTCCAAATTGCCCGCCATGCTCTTCTGGCGGTAGAGATAATATGGGGAAAGCCCTAACTCTTTGGCATACTGTGCTGTGAGTTCCATGTGTTCCTGCGTGTTGACCATCTCATACTTCTCATAGTCCTCCCTGAACATGGAAAGTCTCGCAGCGCGCTTTAGCGCGAGTGAATGGACGGTCAGATTGTCGGGAGCGAGCCGCTTAATCTGCTCGAGTGTCTCCCTGACATCTTCCATCGTCTCACCCGGCAGTCCCATAATCAGATCCATATTGATATCGTCGAACCCGAGCTCCCTCGCCATATGAAAACTCTCGATGGTCTGCTCCACCGTGTGATGCCGACCGATGAGCTTTAACGTCTCCTGTTTCATCGTCTGCGGGTTGATGGAGATGCGGGAGATCCCATGTCTCCTTAAAACCTCTAACTTTTCTCTTGTGATGCTGTCCGGCCGTCCTGCCTCAACCGTGAACTCGAGGCAGTGTGATAAATCAAAACTACTTTTAATTTTTGTAATCAGTCTGTCCAGTTGGTCCGGTTCCAATGTGGTCGGCGTTCCACCACCGATATAGATGGTATTTAACTTCTTTGCCGCAAACTTCTCCGCCACGAAATCCATCTCCCTCTCGAGCGCTTCGAGATAGGCGTCTACCTTCTCTCGCCACATGGAGAGCGGATAGGAGGTAAACGAACAATACAGACAGGTCGTCGGACAGAACGGAATTCCGATGTACAGGCTGTACCCGTTCTCATAGTCGAGGCGCCGGAGCATGGACAGTTCCCGCTTGGCAATATCGATCGAGAGCTCAATCTTTTCCGCGGAAGTCTGATACGTCTCTCTCATGAATCTGCGAATCTCCCCGCGGCTTCTGCCCTCCTCAAGCATCTTCATCGGAATCTTCGTCGGTCGGATTCCGGTCAGCGTCCCCCACGGGAGCTCCACCTTGCAATAGTCGGATAAAAGCCCATAGAGCGCGGTTTTTATCGCATTCTTTGCCGCCGTCCTGTCAGAAAAGTCCACCGCAATCTTTTTCGCAGGAAGCTCCTCCTCCGCCGTTGCTAAAGACAGAATCTCCTGCAGCGGATGACGTCTGATTCTGCCGTGCCCGTCCGTAAAGTAATCCACAGCGAGCGCCGGATACTCATATTTTTTCCACAAAAACTGTGTCTCGGCCTCCGTGTAATTGACCTCCATGTGGATTGTCACTGTCTCGTCGTAATTTTTTTGTTCCGCTGTGGCACTCACCGTCTCCTTCGGGAAAAATGCCTTAAACAGCGCATACAGATCCGATTCAAACTCCGGTCTGTTTATGGTTACTACTATCATAATGCTCCTTTGTATTCCCTATAAATACGGATTGTACATCCGCTCTGTTCCAATCGTGGTAATCTCGTTATGCCCGGTGTAGACGGTCGTCTCATCCGGCAGCGGCATCAGTTTTTCCTCGATGGAACGGATGATTGCAGCTGCGCTCCCCCTCGGGAAATCCGTTCTTCCCACCGACTGTGCGAACAGGGTATCCCCGGAAAATACCGCGTTCTGGTAACTGAAATAATAACAGGCGCCACCCACCGTATGCCCCGGTGTGTGGAACACGCGGATGTGAAAGCCCGCGAGATCAATCTCCTGCCCGTCCTTCAAAAAGTGGTCCGCATGGTATGTCCGCTGCGCCCCCTCCCAGCCGCTTAAATTGAGCGCCGGATCATCGAGCGTCTCCTTCTCATGCTCTTCTGCGTATATTTCGATTCCAAATTCCTCCGCCAGTTCCTCCGAAGCCCCCGCATGGTCAAAATGTCCATGGGTCAGAAGAATCGCCACCGGCGTCAACTTTTGCTCTCTGATTTTTTCCGCGAGCTTTGCTGCGCCAGCTCCCGGGTCAATAATTAAAACTTCATTTGATTTCTCGTTTATCGCAAAATAGCAGTTCGTCTGAACCGGTCCGACAACATATTGTTCTACTTTAAGAGGTACCATATTTTTCCCTTTCTATTCATAAAAAAGAGTTTGCTTGCAAACTCTTCGCGCGAGCGGTGTTGCATAGCAACTTACTTCCTCTCCGCGAGCTGCGCATCCCCGCGGGGCGCTTTTTATCGAATAGGATTTTCCTATTCGATAAGAAACCACCGGTCATATTCTAGCCGGTGGTTCGTTCAATGTCAATGACGCTCTCAATCTGTCTCAATTTGTCAATGACACTATTCAACTCTGCCTTCCCTCGGGTGTTAAAACCGATATCAATCGTCGCAACGCCCTGTTTGCTCGTCTTAGAATGGATGCTGGTGATATCAATCTCGCGCTCCGTAAAGACTCTGGTGATATCCACAAGCAATCCTGTTCTGTTATTTCCATATATCTTAATCTCCGCCAGATACAGACCGTTGTCCCCGGACTCCTCATCGTGCTGCCACTCCGCATCAATCAGCCGCTCGTGCTCCATCTCGGAGAGGTTGATGATGTTGATACAGTCGGTGCGGTGAATGGAGACACCCCTTCCTCTGGTGACGAAACCGACAATCTCATCCCCCGGAACGGGACTGCAGCACTTTGAAAAGTGGACTGCCACATCGTAGAGTCCCCTGACAATGATTCCGCTCTTGGATTTGCGCAACGGCGCTTTTTCCCTGTTCTCTGAAATCGTCTCGAGCACTTCCTCATCCGTAATCTGCACCAGATGATCCTTCTTGTACTCCTCGTACATGCGGTTTACAATCTGTCCTTCCTTCAGTCCTCCGTGCCCTAATGTGGCGAGGCAGGAATTCCAGTCGTGAAAACCATATTTCCGCAAAATCTTACTCTGGTACTCCGGTTTGTTGATGTCTGCCAGATTGATTCCCTTTGTCTTGCAGTAGGAGGCAATCATCTCCTTTCCGCGTATGATGTTCTCCTCCTTCAACTCACTGCGGAACCATTGGTTAATTTTATTTTTGGCCTGCGTGCTCTTCACGATATTGAGCCAGTCGCGGCTTGGCCCTTTCGAATTCTGCGAAGTGATAATCTCGATGCGGTCACCGTTTTGAATCACATAGTCGATTGGCACAAGTTTGCCGTTGACCTTCGCCCCAATCATCTTGTTGCCGACCGCCGAATGAATGCTGTAGGCAAAATCAATCGGAGTCGACCCGTTCGGCAGGTTTTTCACATCTCCGGACGGTGTAAAACAGAATACCGTATCGGAGAACAAATCCAGATCGCTCTTTAAAAGACTCATGAACTCCTTATTGTCCGAGAGATCCCTCTGCCACTCTAAAATCTGGCGCAGCCAGCTCAGCTTCTCCTCCTCGGACACCGTCATCGGCACCGGCGCTCCGCCGTTATTGCTCGCCTCCTTGTACTTCCAGTGGGCGGCGATACCGTATTCCGCCGTGCGGTGCATCTCAAACGTCCGAATCTGAATCTCAAACGGTTGTCCGGTCGGTCCAATCAACGTCGTGTGAAGCGACTGGTACATGTTCGGCTTCGGCATCGCGATATAATCCTTGAAACGCCCCGGAATCGGTTTGTACATCTCATGGATGACGCCTAGCGCTGCATAGCAGTCTTTCACGGAATCGACAATAATTCGGATGGCAAACAGATCGTAAATCTGGTCAAGCGTCTTATCCTGATTGACCATCTTCTTATAGATACTGAAAAAATGCTTGGCACGACCGTCAATCTGCGCCTCGATTCCGGCGTCCTTGATGTGTCTGCTCACCTCCGCCACAAGCCCTGCCACATATTCGTCGCGCACACTCTTGCGCTGCGCCACCTGTTTGACCAGATCATAATAAGCTTCCGGCTCCAAATATTTTAACGACAAGTCGTCTAACTCTATCTTGATTTTTGAAATACCAAGCCTCTGTGCAAGCGGACAGTAAATCTCCTGCGTCTCCCGCGCAATGCGAAGCTGCCCTTCCTTCGACTGGTATTTTAAGGTTCTCATGTTGTGAAGACGGTCGGCAAGTTTTATCATAATGACCCGGATATCCTTCGCCATCGCCAAAAACATCTTGCGGAGATTCTCCGCCTGCATCTCCAACCGCTCCGCGGAACGGTCCTTCGGATTCGGATTACTGTCCGCTAAATGCAGATGCTGCAGCTTTGTCACACCGTCGACTAAGAGCAGCACCTCCTCGCCAAACTCCTCCTTAATCTCCTCCGGCGCAAGCGTCGTGTCCTCGAGCACATCGTGCAGCAGCCCGGCTACAATTGTCTCCTTATCCAGCTCGAGCTCTGCTAAAATAATTCCAACGCAGAGCGGGTGAATGATATAAGGTTCTCCTGATTTTCTGACCTGTCCCTCATGTGCTTCCCTTGCGGCCTTGTATGCTTTCTCAATCAGTGAAATATCCGCAGATGGGTGATATTTGCGCACACTCGCAATGAGCTCCTCATACAATTTCTCAGGGCTCTCAAATTCTTTGGTCGGCTTTATATTATTTTCAACGTCTCTGACGCTCTCTTCTAATTCTTCTGACGTAATATCTGTCATGTGTATCACCCACTTTATCACATTTTGTATTTTTCTATTATATTTTATTTTATTACAAATTGCAACGCATAATACACATTCTTTTTCCTTCCTGAATCCATTCTTTTTCAAAGGTAAAACCAATTTTTTTTGCGAGGGAGACAGACGCCCTGTTGTCATATTCTATCATACAATAGATGCGCTCCTCTCCCAGCTCTGCGGCGGCATATTTTAGGATGGCACGGCATACCTCCTCCCCGTATCCCCTGCGCCAATAGGGTGTTCCAATCGCATAGCCGAGCTCGAGCCCGTCCGTGATTCCTTCCCTCTGCTCGAGTCCTGCGCGCCCCACGAGCTTCCCCGTCCCCTTCTCAAAAACTAACCACATTCCAAATCCGTAATAGCCGTACACACAGGTGATATACGACTGCTGATACGCCTTTTCCTCCTCGTAAGGATACAGCGGCTCGATGAAATCCGTCATCCCTTCCCCCTGATAGAGCGCGAAAAGGTCGTCGAGGTCTGTCATCTGAAACTCGCGCACCACGAGGCGCTCCGTCTCCAAAATCGTCCATGGAATCCCCGCCTGCCGCTGCAACTGGCGGTAGACGAGTTCCGCGTTCAAATCCCCGATGTCTTCCACCACAAGGTTCGTCCCCTCCAGAAATTCCCCCTGCCCCGCCGGCTGACAGCCGATTGTGGCAATCTTATTTTCCCCTGCTTTGCGCAGGCAGGCACTGTCGTCGGAAAATACAGCTACGTCTGTCGTTTCTTTTAGTCCGCAAATTTTTTCCAGAGCCTGTTCCCAATCCGAAAAAAAGAGTGGTTCCACGCAGACTTCAAAGCGCTCTGCTCTCTCAAAATTCCAGTCCTGACACGGCTCCCTCAACTGTTCGCCGATTCTCTCCCGCTCCGCCTCCTCCAGATTTTTCATGACTACAAACAACCGCTTTTTCATCTGCGCCCATCCCTCCCGTCTTCTGTCCGCTTTGGCAATCTCCTGTCACGGTGCCGTCCACTGTTCCACAATTCCGTCGTGCTTCCAGAGGTTCGCCTCCTCGTCGTAACCGTCCACCAACAAATACTGATACTGACTGACTGTCTTTAATGCATCGTAAACGTAGCGCAGCGGAATCCAGCTGCGGTTGTTCGTCGGGCTCCCCGGCTCCGCCAAAAACACTTCGTCCGTATCTTCCCGGTACAGCCAGATATTCACATAATGTCCGCCTGTATTTTCCCAGAAGGTATCATCGTTGTGACTGCTGACCAGCACAATCGCGGATTCCGCAGCCGCAATCTGGCTCTGAAACTCTTCGTAGCTTGAAGGCTTCCGGTAGACATCGCAGGTAAATCCGCTTTTTTGCAGTGTCACCTTCATATCGCCCCAGCCGATGGCACCGCTCTCTTTACTCGGATAGTAACCGGACACCGTGGTGGCGTATGTAAACATGTCAAGTGGGGAGCAGGTGTAATCCGTCAGCGTGGAATAGATATTCGCCATACAGCAGTGCCCGCAGCCAAAGCCGCCGAAATAATTCCCTCTCACATACTTATAACACCACTCTCCTGACCACGGCACCTCATTCTCCCAGGACCTCGGCCCCTGTAAAAAAGAGTAGACGTTCTCCTCGGTCAGCCTGTCCTCCATCGCCGCCATCACAAGCTGCTCCTGATTCTCTTGCACATAGGCAACCTCTGTGTTGCGCACGTCCGCCATGACGCCTGCGTATAATTTCGTATCAACTACAATTGGTTTTATATTATTCTCCCCGGCGTTCTGCCCCTGCACCGCTGCCCCCGCCAAAAGCATTGTCAGCCCGCACACAAGCAATCCCGCCTGCAAAATGCGTCTCGCTCTCATCCGCGCATCCTTTCTATTCTAGACGATATCAGGTAGCTGCGAAACTCTTGTTTCTCCTGTTCGCTGCACAAGATAGACATCCCTCGCAGGGTACTTTGGAGCCGTCGGTACTTAGGTGCCGTATTTTGGCACCTTATGTACCGCTACGAGCGACAAGTAGCAAACGCGTGCCCTGTGAGGTATGCTCTGTGTTGTACAGCAGACAAGAAAAAACAGAGTTTCGCAAACGCCTGATAGACAATTTTCTACGCTCTCTATGGTAACCTCTTTTTCCTTTTCCCGCAAGTATTTGGAAAAAAGTTCTTTACGAAGCATGATTTTTTCGGTAGAATAGAATGATGTGGGCGCGTTTATGCAAAATCGTCCGCACAGATGAATATAGAATAGGAATATTCGGAAAGAGGTAAAAAATGGCACAGAATCCAATCGTTACATTTGAAATGAAAAACGGTGATGTGATTAAGGCAGAACTTTATCCAGAAATCGCTCCAAACACAGTAAACAATTTTATCAGCTTAGTCAGCAAGGGCTTTTATGATGGCTTGATTTTCCACCGCGTCATCAACGGCTTTATGATTCAGGGCGGATGTCCTGACGGAAGCGGAATGGGCGGTCCTGGTTACGATATCAAAGGGGAATTTTCCCAGAATGGTTTTCGCAACGAATTAGCTCATACAGAAGGTGTGTTGTCCATGGCAAGATCCATGCATCCGGACTCCGCCGGAAGCCAGTTCTTCATCATGCACAAGAAAGCGCCTCACTTAGACGGTGCTTACGCCGCTTTTGGCAAAGTGATTGAGGGAATGGAGAACGTCAACAAGATTGCGGAGACAGCGACGGACTACTCCGACCGTCCGCTCGAGCCTCAGGTCATGAAAAAAGTGACTGTCGAGACCTTCGGCATCGAGTACCCGGAACCGGAACACTGCTAAATCTTTCATGCCCGAACGAAAAAAAGAGCCACAATTGTCGTGGTTCTTTTTTCGTTCTCATCGCTCAATGTTTCGGAATCAGCTTTTCTTTTCCGCCCATGTATGGCTGCAATACTTTTGGAATATCGACGCTTCCGTCCTCGTTGAGGTTGTTCTCTAAGAATGCAATCAGCATACGCGGTGGTGCCACTACCGTGTTGTTCAAGGTGTGTGCAAAATACTTGCTTCCGTCTTTTCCCTTGACACGAATCTTTAATCTTCTCGCCTGTGCATCTCCTAAATTCGAGCAGCTTCCCACCTCAAAGTATTTCTTCTGTCTCGGGGACCATGCCTCGACGTCGCAGGACTTCACCTTCAAATCGGCGAGATCACCGGAACAGCACTCTAAGGTACGTACCGGAATATCTAAGCTGCGGAACAGATCGACTGTGTTCTGCCATAATTTATCATAG
>CAZBUW010000072.1:0-15621 GCA_964495195.1 uncultured Roseburia sp. | reverse complement strand
TTAAGTTTCCCATATATACAATTCTTGTTCGTGAAACAACCCTATCAATACGTTATCAATGTACTGCTCCCGCTCCGGCGCCCCTGTCTTGATGGCATCGTGAATATTAACGCTCTCTATCCCTGCAATATGTAACCCGGAAGCTTCCACCTCCTTCTTCAATGCTCTAATCCGCTCCCTGCTCCACACTTCCCCCGGCTTCGTGTCATACAAAGTTGTGATGACCCCTCTCACACCGGGAATCTGTCTGATCTGTTGTAACGTGACCGTGTCAAATTCTGACCCGAACCACCGAAATGTCATCTCCATCGTCGCAACCTGTCTTACCATATTCTGTATTTTCCACTCAATGCAAGCATTGCAAAAAGATACAGACAGTTGTCGTAATATCTTCTGTCCCCCGTCCGAAGCGGTGTCTCCCAGAACTCTCTCACACAGAAAACCGCATACGGCCCGTCGGACGCGAGCGATGCCTGTGCATTTACAGATATAATTGCAACCGGATGGAGCGCTGCCTCCTCGAGCACGGTCCCGTCAAGCGCATAGACTGCGCGCGGATGCTCCACCGCCGTCTCACAGAAAAACTTCTGCAATTTCGCCGCAATCTGCCTGCACCATGCCCCATGTTCACGGTCTTTTGAAAACCATTCGTAATCAAGTGCGATGTTTGCGATTGTCCGGTAGGAATCGCTGAAATACCAATCGTGGCGCCCGAAAATCTCCTGCTCCTTCTCATAGGGTGCTCCTTCGAACGTGCTGTACTCTGCGGAAAGTCCGGTCACGGGGTGGCACGCCCTCTTTAAAAACTGTCTGCTCGCCTCTGCCGCCCGTTGAAAAAACGCCCTGTCCTCCTCGTAAGCCCAGAGTGCAAACAGCTCATAGAAATGCGGCAGATGGTAGGATGGATCTGTAAAATCACGGTCGGGTATGAAACGGATCAAGTGATTCTTTGCATCCCACATCGCTCTTCCGACTCCGTCTTCCCCCTTGTGGATACAGGTGTGAAGCAGCTCTTTTGCCTCCCTCGAATAACAGAAGATTCCATCGCCGTCCCCCCAGCGGTGGGACGCAAAAAACAGTGCCATCGCAAAAAATTCCTCGCCGTCCGGCGCCGGTCCGTACGAGTTCTTTCTCCCGTCCGGTGCGACGGACCATGCAAAATATCCCCTGTTTTCGCCCTGTTCCATGTACATGTTCGTTCTCGCCCACTTCCAGATACAGTCGAACTCCGTCTTACGGTCCATCTGTACACACATCATCATTCCGTAGGACATGCCCTCCGTTCTCACATCGTGGTTCCCCGTATCCTCCAAGTAGCCGCTCGTCTCGTCCGCCCTGTGGAAAAAACAGTCCTTCCCATAGAAAATCTCCTCGAAAGTCTGCTCCACCCTGCGGTCGATCTCATCTCTCTGATAACCCGCTTCCTCAAATACATTGCGGTATGTTTTTTTCGAAAAATCCATCAGCATTTTTTCCTTCCATTTCTTTTTTTTCAGTATACTGACAGATTTTCCTTTTTTCTTCTAAATAATTGCCATCCCCGCGTCAATTATTGCTCATCTTTTCCGCTGATTTCCATCCTGCGGTACAACTCCTGCTGCAGTTCCTCAAAGAACAGTTCCGGCTTGCACGCCTCATACGCATCCATATACGCCTGCCAGCTCTCCTCAAAATCCTCCGCCATCACGACCTGCGGCAGCCACAGATGTTTTGTCTCCTCCATCTGATTCCACACATTCCCCGCGTCCGTACCGTAGGTGAGCATGGAGATATGGGAGTACATCGGATACCAGTCCCCCGGCGGATTATTCTTACCGAGCATATCCACATAGTTTTTACAGCCGTACGCCTCAAAACATTCTCTGAGATCCGGTGTCAGAGATTCAAAAAATTCTTCCGGCTGATACTCCGGCGAGAACGCGTTTCCACTGTCCTGTTCACATCCCTCAAAGCGCGGAAAATAGGAGTAGACACAATAGTGGGACTGCTGGTACAACGGGTCCGAGACCTGCATTCTCTGTTCACTGGTACGGGAGAACCTCCCCTCCTCATCCACCTCGTAATCCACTCCCTCGACGCCCCAGAAGCGGAGCCTTTGCACCTTCGGTTCGAGCAGGTCATTTAAAAACTGAAGTGCTCCCTCCACATCCCCGCAGGAGGTCGTAATGGAAATCCCGGATGCAACGTCCACCTCGTTCGAGCGCTTTACATGCCACTGATTCCGTATTCCATCGTCAATTGTAATTGGAAGAGGCACATAATTGCATCCCTGTTCTCCGAATCCGACGCCGTCAATCTCCCGGTCGATGCTGTAGGCAAAATCCCACCACTGATCCACCATACCAAGCACAGCGCCGCTGGATAATTTATTCAGATACTCCTCATAGCTGCTGGTAAACGACTCGGGATCTAAGATTCCTTTTTTATATTCCTCATTGAGTTTTTCAAAATAGCGTTTTGCAGTCGGCGTGACATTGTAATCCATCACGGCGAGCGTATCGGGGTCGACCATGCAGCATCCGTCATTCGGATAGCCATCCAAAAACTGCGGCACATTCTCCAGACAAAAATAGCGCCAGTCATCGCAGAGAATCGTATATGGAATATTTTTCGTGCCGTTTTCCATCACAGGATTTGCCTCCACATACCGCTCCAACAGATCAAAATATTCATCGAGCGTGGTAATCTCCGGATAGCCTGCCCACTTTAGCACTCTCGTCTGAATCCAGAACGCCTCGCCCTGGTGCAGCACCTCGCTGTCCTCACCGTTGACAACGCCAAACTGCGGCAGCCAGTAGATATGGCCATCCTCTAAGCGGAGCCTGTCCGCACCGATGGTATCGACATATTTTTTCAGATTGGGATAGTCCTCTAAATAATCGTCAAGCGGAATCAGCGCTTTCTCGTTGTACAACTCCTGGCTCCCGGATATGAAATCGGGGTACTCTCCACTTGCAATATACAGATTGATTGCATAGTCCTTCGTCTGTGTCCCGAGCCATGTCTCCTCACAATCTGCCCCGGTCAGGCGCGCAATCTCCTCCTTAATCTCGTTGTCCTCCTCCAGCTCCTGTCCCTCCACATCAAAAAAGGCTGTATAGTGCCGGATCTCCCCTTTTTTTGCCTCCTCCCTGCTGCTTTTTTCTGCACCGCACAGCAGCAATGTTCCCAATAACAATACAAAAAATGTACCTTCCAATCCTCTTTTTTTCAAGCGGACACCCCCTGACTGCCATTTCTCTTTCTTCCGTCATTATACTTTAGACCCTGCGAAACTGCAACCTTCGATTCCCCCTCCCCCGGCGCGAAACGTGCGCGCGGCGCAAAAAAAGAGACCACAGTTTTCCTCTGCGATCTCTTTTTAACCTGTTCTTTCTTCTATACCTTATTCTATTCTTTTACACCACCGAGTGTCAGACCTGCCACGAAATACTTCTGCAGGAACGGATAGATGCAGATGATCGGCAGCATAGTGAGAATTGTTGCCGCTGCGCGGACGGAAGTCGGTGTAACAGCTCCCGCTGCATTTTTCATCGCCTCGACCGAACCTCCCTGATTAGTCACGGAGCTCAACAACTTCATCAGCTCGTACTGCAAGGTCGTCAGGTTGTCGCTCATGCGGTTGTACAACATCGCATCGAACCAGGAGTTCCACTGACCGACTGCAACAAACAATGCGACTGTCGCATATACCGGTTTACAGAGAGGAGAAATAATCTTTACAAAAATAGTGGTATATCCTGCTCCGTCGAGTTGTGCCGACTCTTCCAAACTGTCCGGGATTCCATTCATATAAGTGCGGATAACCAGCATATTGAATGCACTGATTGCTCCCGGAATGATGTAGACCCAGAAACTGTTCGTCAATCCCAGCCCCTTGTACAGCAGGAAAGTCGGAATCAGTCCGCCGTTCACATACATGGTCACTACCCAGAATAAGGACAACTGCTTTTTAAAGATAAAGCGTTTGCGGCTGACAATGAACGCCAAGATTGCATTGACTACCAGCGCCAGCAGCGTCCCTAAAATTGTTCTTGCAACCGTGATATATGCCCCCGTAATCAGGTTATCTTTCTGCAATACCGTCGTAAAATTCTTTAAGGTCCATTTTCTTGGCCACAGATAGATGCCGCCACGCAGGGCGTCCGTACCGTCATTGAACGCTATCGCGAGTGTGTTGAGTACCGGATAGAGCGTGATGACTACAAAAAATATCATAAAAATTGTGTTGCAGATTGTAAATGCAATATCTGCCTTTGATGCTTTTTTCTTCTTTTTCTTGATTGTCTGCATACCGTTACCTCCCTAGAACAACCGCTCTTCGCCGTTGTGTTTTGCAATTTGGTTTGCAATCACAATCAGCACAATACTTACGAAACTCTTGAAAATACCTGCTGCGGTACCGATTGCATAATCTCCCTGACTGATACCCCATTTCAATACATAGATATCAATTGTCTGGGATACGCTCTGTACCAATCCGTTTCCTAACAGGTACTGAATCTCAAATCCTGCGTTTAATACGTTTCCGACATTCATGAGAAGCAAGATCATGATGGTCGGCTTGATTCCGGGAAGCGTTACATATTTGATCCTTGCCCATCTGCCGGCGCCGTCAATGGCAGCCGCCTCATAGAGGGACGGGTCGATTGCCGTGATTGCTGCAAGGTAAATGATTGCGTTCCAACCGGTCTCTTTCCACACATTCGCAAAGGCGACAATCGGCCAGAAGTACTGCGTATGCGCAAAGAAGTTGATCGGAGCATCAACTATATGTAAATTGACCAACAGTTCATTTATAATTCCAGTACCGGACAATGCATCGTGTAAAATTCCGGTAACGATAATCCATGATAAGAAATGCGGCAGATACGAGATCGTCTGTACGACCTTTTTTCCGCCTTTTGATTTAATCTCGTTGAGTAAAATAGCAAATACGATTGCCATGACAAATGTGACGACCAGATTGATGACTCCCATTCCCAACGTATTGCGGATAACGCGGATAAATGTCACATCTGAAAATAATTGTTTAAATTTTGCTAAACCTATAAACTGGGAATGAAAAATACCATCCTTCGGTTTATAGTTTTCAAATGCCATCGCCCAGCCTGCCAATGGCAGATAATAGAAAATCACTCCGTAGATCACAATAACTGCGGACCATAACAGAAGTACTTTCTGTCTTTTCACTTCTTTCCATGAAATCTTGCATGCAAATTCGTCCGTTTTCTTTTTTGGTTTGCTCTCTCCTTTTAAAGACATATGCCCACTCCTCTTTTAAAAACAGGCAGGCGACAACTGCCTGCCTGTTTTCTATCTCAAAATCCTGCTTTATTCGTACTTGGCCGCCTCTTCCATTCTGCGGTCTAACTCTGCCTGCATCTCATCGATGAATGCCTGAGGGTTGCAGTCGTCATATACTTCCATGTAATCTTCCCAAGCGCTCTCGAAATCTTCTGCCATAACAACCTTTGGAAGATACTCATGTTTGATTTCTCCCATCTTTGTCCATGCAGTTCCTCCTTCGGTCGCTGTTGTCATATTGTTTGAGTAAGAGTACATCGGATACCATGGGCCAGGAGCTTCGCTGGTTCCAAGCATATCTACATATGTCTCACAGCCGTATGCTTTGAAGCATTCCTGCACATCCTCGCTCAGACCGTCATAGAACTCTTTTGGCTGTCCTTCCGGCTTCATTGCGTTGATGCCGTCTGTGCTGGTTCCCATCCACTGTGGGAAATAAGAGTATGTACAGGTATGTGATGCCTTATAGGCTGTGTCTGCACATGTCAATCTCTGATCCTCTGTGCGATAAAAAAGACCCTCATCATCCGCCTGATAATCCACACCTTCTACACCCCAGAAACGCAGATCATGTACATCCTGCTCGAGAAGATCGTTGACGAACTGCAATGCACCTTCCACATCCTCGCAGCTTGTTGTAATCGCAAGACCGCTCGCAACGTTTAAGACGCCGCCGGAGTTATGCCACTGGTTCTTCATCCCTTCCTCAATTGTGATTGGAAGCGGAACATAATTGCATCCCTTCTGATCCAATCCCTGTGTCTTTAAGGAATCATTTACACTGTATGCAAAATCCCACCACTGATCAATCATACCTAAGACACGGCCTGTGGAAAGCTTAGAGATGTACTCGTCATATGTCTGTGTGAAGGACTCCGGATCTACGATGCCCTTCTGATACTCTTCGTTCAATTTCTGGAAATAGCGTTTTGCCGTCGGTGTTGTATTATAATCAATGATTTCCAACGTCTCCGGATCTACGATACAGGAACCGTCGTTTGGATAACCGTCTAAGAACTCCGGTGCATTCTCGAGACAGAAGTAGCGCCAGTCATCGCAGAGAATTGTATACGGAATGTTCTCTGTACCGTCCTCCATCGTCGGATTTGCCTCATTATAGCTCTCAATTAAATCAAAGTACTGATCCATTGTATGGATTTCAGGATATCCTGCCCACTCTAAAACTCTTGTCTGAATCCAGAATGCCTCGTCGTTGTGCGTACAGGTCTTCTCCTCACCATAGATATTACCGAACTGCTGAATCCAATAGATATGTCCGTCTTCCTGACGAAGCTGATCCCACTCCTGCTCGGTGAAGAAATTCTTAATGTTTGGATAATCATCTAAATAATCATCCAATGCGACTAGCGCTCCGGCATCGTACAGCTGTGACATTCCGTCTCCACCATCGATAAAATCCGGGTACTCGCCGCCTGCAATCAAAGTGCCGACAGCCTCTTCCGCCGTCTGACCGGTCAGCCAGGTCTCTTTTACTTTTACCCCTGTCTTTTCTGCAATCATCTGCTGGATTTCATTGTCATCGTTGATCTCAGATCCCGGAACTGCGAAGAATGCAGAGAACTCTTTTACATCCCCATTTTCACTGCCGTTCTCCGAACCGCCCTCAGTGCCGTTCGCTGACGTCTTACTGTCAGCGCCGCAACCTGCTGCGAGCGATGCAGCCATTACTGCTGTCAGCAATAAGCTGACAATTCTTTTTCTTTTCATTTTGTAATACCTCCTTCTTTTGATACATTCATTTTACCAAAACGGCGGTTGGAAACAACGAGAGAAACTATATAGAAAAGCAGGAGAAACTATAGAATTTTTTCTATAATTTCTCCTGCTTCTTCCAATATTTTTCCTATTCTGACACCCTCGCCTGTTTGCGGAATTTCGCCGGTGTACAGCCCTTTGCCGCGATAAAACGGTTCACGAAATAATTGACGTCGTGATACCCCACTTCCTCCGCAATCTGATATATTTTGTCGTCCGTCCGCAGAAGCTTTACAGCCGCCTGATTCATCCGGTAGTTGTTCAGATAATCCTTGAACGACTGACCGTACTGTTTGCGGAACACCTGTCCTAAGTAGGCACTGTTGACAAAATATTTTTCACTCAGTTCTTTCAGTGTCAGATTCTCCGCATAGTGTTCCCTGACCTCGCGCTCGATATCGCCGAGCACGCCTCTCGACACATTCTTGCGCAGCTGTGTCAGATAGTCTGCATACTCGCAGGCGAAGCGGACCATGTGCATCTTACTGCCGCGCTTGATTCCCTCCTCGAATGTGCTCTCACTGATTAAATGTAAGATTTCCTCCTGGTTGACATCCCCGTCCTGTTCGGTCGCCAAATGAATCAATTGGAACAGAAAGTAGTTGATATTCAAATTCATGGTCTCCCGGTTGACACCCATCTGCTGCATCTCATCATAGAATAAATCAACACTCTGCACAATTCTGACATGATCGTTTTGTTCCACCGCCGTCAGAAGAACATCGATGCTCTTTTTGCAGAGGACGATTCCCTGCTCCTTGATCTGCACCTCCTTCTCATAGTAGTAGATATCCTTTTTTCCTCGGAATCCCAGGAAGGAACGAAGCATGCCGACCGTACCGTAGGATCTCGCAATGTGTGAGATATCGCTCACCGATTTTCCCACCAGCATCATAACCGGAAACTGTACGTTCTCCCGGATGTAAGTCAGAAAGTTTTTCAGATACTCCTCCTGACTCATGCCCTTATCCATCGCCATATAATCGCAGTAGACCAGACCAATATCGTAAATCTTCTCGCCCGGGGAGACATCGAACACACAATGACCACTGTCCTCCCTCAGATATTCCAGACACGCGTCGTAGAGTTTTCTCTGACAGGCCCTCTTATCCTCGTCCGCTATCTCCTCGCAGATGAGTTCCTCATCTAACTGAATTCCCA
The DNA here is from genome assembly GCA_964495195.1 of uncultured Roseburia sp. Lineage (GTDB taxonomy): Bacteria > Bacillota > Clostridia > Lachnospirales > Lachnospiraceae > Roseburia. Next base: position 7,377 of record CAZBUW010000072.1, on the reverse strand, counting down.
CATAGCACAATTTTTCGGATAGTTTCATGTGATTTTTTACATACAAAAGATTCTGCTCATCAAATTTTCCTGATATGACAGCAATCACATTTCTGGCTAAATAGGCTCTTTCCTTCTTCACATCATCCTGCATTTTCTCCTGCATGCTGTGGTCTAGCATAAAAATTTTTTGCAGGATTGCGATGATTTTTTCCCGCTCGACCGGCTTTAAAATATAGTCGGTACAGTCGTATTGAATTGCCTGCTGCGCATAGGAAAACTCGGCGTAGCCGCTCAGGATGACAAAATAGGCGTCGGATATCTTCTCCTCGCGTATCTGCTTTAAAAGCTCAAGTCCCGACATCCCCGGCATATTGATATCTGCAATAATCAAATCCACCTTCTGTCTCTTTAAAAATTCCAATGCCTCCTCCCCGTTCGTCGCAGCTTCCGCTATTTCAAATCCCTGCTCTTCCCAGTTGATCAACACCTTCAATCCCTGCAGGATAAACGGTTCGTCATCTACCAATAACACTTTCAGCATTGCCTTCTCCCTCCCCTCTTTCCTTTCTCTCACAGCAGATTGGAATATTAATCTGCACCATCAGACCGGTGCCTTCCTCGCCGTCCACCTTAAACTGTACTTTCCCCTGCGTCACCATCTTAAGCCTCAGGCAGGCGTTGATTACGCCCACCCTGCGCTTATCCTTTAGCATTGCAAGATTTGCATTCTGCATATTTTCCTGCATCTTCTGCATATCCGACTCATCCATCCCCATTCCGGTGTCCTCCACCTCGATGCAGAGCCATTCTTCGTTCCTATAGATTCTGACAAATATCCACCCCGGCGCCGTCTTGCTCTCAATACCGTGCACACAGGCGTTCTCCACAAATGTAACGACAGTCAGTTTTGGAATTTTTAACTTTTCACACTTCTCATCCACCGCGAGTTCATAGGAGAGTCTGTCACCGAATCGGTATTTTTGCAGCCCGAGATATGCTTTTACAAACTCCATCTCGGTCGCGACATTGATGGTATCATCTCCCCACTCCACATACTGTCTTTGCATCACGGCAAGTTTCTCCACCATATCTGCCGTCTCATGCTCACTTTTTAAAATGCTGTGCATGCGGATGCTCTCCAATGCATTGAACAGAAAATGCGGATTAATCTGGCTGTGCAGAGCCAATAGTTCCGCATTCTGCCTTGCCACGGTCATCTCCTGTTCCCGGATTCGATTCTTATATACAATCTGAATCAGTGAATTTGTGCGCTTTACCATCTTGTTGTAATTTTGCATCAGTTCTCCGATTTCATCCTTGCCACGGATGTCCGCAATCTCCACGAGATTGTCGTCATCCACCTTTTTGAAAGCCTCCGTAAGCTGACTGATGCGCGCCGTAAAGGAGTGATTGATTCCCCGCACTAAAAAGAACGGCAGGATGACATTGAGCAAAATCAGGCAAAACAAAATCGGGAGGTTTTTCATAATGGCGGTGGACACTCTCCGCTCGGGCTCCAGCACATACATTTTTAGTTCTAATCCGTACAGCTCAAGCTCCTGCGTATATCCCACCTGATCCTGTTTTGTGAACTCCGGAAAATCTTTTAAAACACTCGTCTCCTTCTCATTCGACAACAGCACCTTATCATCCTGACAGATATATACTTTGGTATCATAGTTCATCTTGACGAGGCTTCGCACAATACCGCTGTAATCCATCTCAATTTTTAATACCTTTTCCTTGCCGTGATTCTTGTAAAAATTCAGTTTCTGAATAAACAGAAGTTTTCTCTGGTCCGACGTTGCCGCCGAGTCGTCCTCCCCGTAGGAAAAGAATAAAATTTTATCCCTGTCAGCTTCCTTAAGATAGCGATACCACGCTGTCTCCCTCGCACGCTCAAGCTGCTTGCAGGTTCCGCCGTTGACAATCGTATCGTTGTCCGAATACAGAGTCAGCTGCAGATTGTCATATCCTAATGCGCTCTCTAAGAGCGTATCCTTGAAAAAATTCTGGTAGGCGTTGACATATGCAAGCTCCGACGGATAATCCCTCTCTAAGAAATCCTCTATGTAATTGTTCATATAGACACTTTTTGCTATGTTAGCCGTATTGTCCGTGCTCTGTGTCAGACTGTACTTCACAGCGTTCGCCGTCTTTTCCATATCGTGTTGCATCGAGACCTGCTCCGAGTACACCACACTGTAGACGATAATGCTGTCCGTGACAAACAGAGGAAACAGGACACAGAAAATATATAAAATGTAAAGCTTTTTTTTCATTTTGAAATCGTCCATACTGATTTCAAATTTCTGCAATATATTCTTCATTGACTCCCTCCGCCCCTCTCCTCATTTTAGCACATCAAAACATGCAAAACAACTATGTCTCCCTCTTATAAAAACTCTCTGTTGGGCCAAGATAGGACACCGGTCTTCTGCTCGTGTACCGGTAAATCAGCAATTTTTCCAACACCACGCCGGCATCCATGGCGTATATTTTCAGTTGGTTGACTCCCTCGTGCAAAGACACCGGAATGATGCTCTTGTGAACCTGCTCTAATACCCCCTTGCTCCACTCCTCATCCTCCGGCTCTCCGGCGCAGTAGTCCGCACTCACGGTCGCGATTCCCTGCACGGCTCCGCCGTTGACCGACAACCCGAACCGGCATCTCCCACCGAATGTCAGCGGGTTAGACGGTGCGCACCAGACCTCAAGATGGTACCTTCCCGCCTCCTCCACCGCCACGCGGTACTCCGCCACAGGCCCGGCGCCCGCGCGGTGCGATACATGGACCGGAAATGCCTTCAATCCGCACGCTGCCTTTCCATAGCCTTCCAACACTCTCCACTTAGCCTCTCCCGCCGGTGTAAGTTCTGCAAAATGTTCCGCTCCGATTGCGGTCACACCGCGCGCCCCGACAAAGGTCATTGCCGGAAGATTTTCTGTATCATACTTCTTTGCATGTACTTCCACTTCCACCCTCGCATCCCCGTCGCTCAAATAAAATCTGTGTATCTGTTCCTCGACCGGCCGCTCTGCCTCCCTGCATGTAATCCGCAGAATCTCCTGTTTCTCCACCGTCCGCCTGCTCCAGCTTAAGGAAAGCCAGTCACAATCTTTCTCTGCCTCCACCGTGCAGACGAACGTTCCTGTTCCGTCGTTTGCGGCCTCAAGTTCCACATACTCACATCCCGGACAGCAGAAATCATCGACTGTGATTTTCTCCGGCGCCCCGTAATTTTTCACGGCGATGCGCTCCTCGTCGCTCCTCGACACCACCATCCTCGGGTGTGAAAACGGTTCGACCGTCATGCGGAGCGGATAGCGGCAGCCGTCCTCGTTCCACTTGCGAAATCCGATATGGCTCTCTAATTCCATCCCCTTCCACTTTCCGTCGAAGGCTTCCCGAAACCAGGCGGCATATTCTCTGTCGTTTTCGATTGCCCGCGTCACAAGGTCCCTGTAATCGTTTGCAACCACTTTTCCCTGTCTCGCATAATGCTCGTTTTTTCCCGCGTAAAGCTGCATCAAAAGGAGATTCATCGAACTTTTCAGCGGATAAAAAATCATGCTCTCACACGCCGGCAGCGCCTCTTTCGGAAGAAGTTTCCGCACGGCTCCCGCGCGCCGGCACAGTTTCTTTACACTTGTAATCATACGTTCCGCTTCCCTGTCGCAAAACGGGTGATAAGTATGGCTGTCCAGCGCCTCCGGGCGCCTTAGGCTGTTCAGCCGGACGCACTCCGTCAGAATCTCAGACAGTTCTGCGACCTGTTCCTCGGTGACCACCGTCCCAAGCTGCCTTCTCATCCAGCGCTCCGTGTACTCGCCGGTGCTGTTTACCGCTGAGATTCCCCAGGTATCGTAATCGTACGCAAGATCCAGAAAATAGGAGAGTGGAAATTCATTGCCCTTCAAATCTCCTACATTGACAATCCACACCTCCCGCACTCCGTGCTCATAGGCTGAAGTCATCTGCTCCCAGATTTTTGACAGCGGTGTGGAATTGACCCACTCATAGGAGATAGGGCCTCCGTGGTAATCCAGATGATAATACATACCGTACCCGCCTTTGTGTTTTCGCATCTCCTCGTCCGGAAGAATCCGCATATTGCCAAAATTGTCCTCGCAGAGCATCAGTATGATATCGTCCAATCCATCCCAGCAGCGCAGGCCGGGCACCTTCCCATCCCCGAAAAAGTAGCGCTCCACCTCCTTGTACACCGCCAAAAGTCTCGGCGCCTTTCTCTCCTCCGTGTCCACATATCTTCCAATCAGCTCCTGCTGGTTCGCTATGATATCCTTCAACACCTCGATATTTGCCTCTAAGCTGTCCGGTCCCTGCATCACACTGTCGCGCTCACCGCGCATCCCGACCGTGATGATGCTCTCGTAACCGCCGCTCCGCTTTAATCCATCCCTCCAGAAGGCGAGCAGTCCCTCTTTGTTCGTCACATAGTTCCACTCTGTCCCGTACGGCGTGTGCTCTCCCTTGTAAAGGTCCCACTCCTCCCCAGCCCTAAGGCACGGCTCGTGGTGGGAATTTCCCATGATAACGCCGTAGGTATCCGCCAGTTTTGCATTCGCATCCCCCGGCCCGTCGATGGCAAACGAGGATGTCCACATGGCGGGCCATAAGTAATTTCCTTTGAGCCTCAGCAAAAGCTCAAACACATGCTGATACATCTCTGCCGTAAATCCGCCGTAGTGATGAAACGCCCAGTTTCCAAAACACGGCCATTCATCATTGATAAAAAATCCGCGGTAACGGACGGACGGCTCCTTCGACACCATCTCCTGCGCTTCCCCGAGACGGATTTCATCCCTCCTGACCGGTTTCGCATCGCCCCAGAAGACGAGCGGGCTGACACCAATTTCCTCCGACAGATGAAAAATCCCGTAGATAGTCCCGCGCTTATCACTTCCGTAGATTACCAGCGCCCTTTTGATATTCTCCCACGGGTTTTCCACAATGCGGATTCCATAGACTTCCCGTTTTCCACGCACCGTCTGCGTATCTACTTTTCCACCCGCTTCCAGTTCCTCTAAAAGAGGGCTCCTTCCCACCGTGGCATAACAGATGACGGCGTCCGCCTCCGCCGGAAGCCCCTGCCCAACCTTTGGTCTTACCCCTGTCACCCGCTCAAAATCATCCGCAGAAATCTCCGCAATCCTTCTGACACCCTCATATGCCGTCTCTTCCACGACAATCTGTGCCGCCGCCTGTCCGGCAGCCAATGTTATCTCTCTCATCCTCTACTCCCACTCCCTGCAAAATGGCACCGCCGGAAGCCCCTCTTTGTTATAGAGATTCACCTCCGCCGGACAGTTTCTCCACGCATAGCGCACGCCTGTCACGCGCACTCCCGCAGGTGCCGGAATCAATACCTCCTCGCCTTCTATTTTTCCCTCTGCCGCTCGATAGGTTCCGTCCGTATCACGGATTTCAAGCTCTCCGACCGCCTGACTTTCCTCTGCGCACACCGCGCTTTGGAGCGTCCTAAGACCGTTTTTCGCATTTGAAAACGTCAGGTGCAGCACATTGTTCTCATCCGCAGTTACTTCTTTCAACACCGGCCCACTGCATGTGACAGATTCCTTGTAGACGAGCTTTCTGACCGCTAACGCCAGACGCTCCCCGAGCGTCTTTTTGTCCATCGGGTGAAGATCATTGTACTCTCCGATATCGATTGCGCTCACCATGGCAGTGTGCTCAATCCGCAGTGTCTTCTCCTGCTCTGCGCGAAATTCCGCCCAGTCATCCCCCTGCTCTTTTAGCTCCCCGTCAGAAAATCCGGCGAGCTGCACAAAGATAAACGGCAGTTCCTCACGCCCGAACAGAGTGCGCCAGTCCGAAATCAAAGCCTCCATCTCCTCGTCGTAGGACTCGCGGCACTCCACGTTCGACTCTCCCTGATAAAACAGCGCCGCGCACACCTGGCATCTTCTGACCGGGACGAGCATCCCCTGATAGAGGGCAGACGCCTTATAGGTAAAAAATGTGGCATCCGGCAGCGTCTCCATCTCACGCATGACCTCGTAATCCCATGTGCCGGTCAGGTCGATACCAATCTCCCTGTTTCCGTCAAAGCGGAGCCCGTATTTTTTTCCCGGCATGAAACCGCCGTGATCCCGAAACACATACATATGTATTTCGATTACGTTCTCCCCCTCTCTTAAGACTCCCTCCGGAATCGGATAGAAGCGCGGCGGGTACTTGTATCCGGTCTCCCCGCACCGCGTGCCGTTAACATAAATCTCATCGGCATCCACAATCGCTCCCATGACAAGCTCTGCGTCCGCTCCTGCCTCCTCCTTCGTCAGTTCCACCGTCTTCGTCAGCCGGATTGCCCCTCTGAAATCCGCGAGTTCTCCGCTCTTCCAGATTCCCGGAACCACAAGACTTCCGCTCCTTATCGCCTTATCCGCAAAGGAATCCATCGCTCTCTTTCTCCAGTCACCCTCGCGCTCTGCATCCGCCTCCTCCACCTTCTTCGGGTAGCCCTCTTCGCTGCATGTCTCAAGTTCCTCTGTGTATCTCCCCATTCGAAGAATCGTCTCCCTGCTGCACCACGCTTTCGCCGGTGTCCCTCCGACTGCCGTCTGGATTAGTCCGATCGGGATGCCGGTGTGCTCCTTTATGGCGTGCGCCATGAAAAATCCGGCGGCGCTTAAATTCCACAGTTCCTCCCCGCACGCCTTCGTCCATCTTCCACCGGAGAGTTCTTTTTCCCCCTCCGCAAAAAAGTATTCCTTCGGCACCTCGAACATTCGAATACAACTGTCCTTGGATTTTTCAATCTCCTCCGCTAAAAGTTCCTCCGTGCGGACAACCGGAAGTTCCATATTCGACTGTCCGCCGAGCAAAAAGACGTCTCCGACTAACACATCGGAAATCACTTTCTCACTCCCCGCAGGGTTTTGTCTCTCCCGGACTTTCAGCTCATACGGGCCTCCCACCGCAAGTCTCGGCAGGACTGCCTCAAACGTCCCGTCCGCCCCGGCACGGGTCTCAAAAACCGCCCCGCCGAACTCTCCTTCTATCTCTTCCCCGGGGAGCGTTTTCCCCCAGATTCTATTGTCTGCACCTCTCTGCAGCACCATCCCGTCACTGATTATCGGTGATAATTCCATCTTCTCCTCTTCCTTTCCATCCATATTATACTAGTGTACTGTATCACTCACATTTCGCCAAATAGCTTGCCTGAATTTTCATCTACTGCGTTGTCGTCAATCGACGTAGCCACCGCTACGCCTCATTCCTCCGCCTTGCAGACTGAAAATGCATCCTGCGCTATTTGCCTGAAAGTGAATGATACAGTACACTAGGCGATTGTGAAACTCTAAATTTCTAATATGGCGTTGTACAATATAGACATATCCCCGCAGGGC
>CAZBUW010000071.1:0-15741 GCA_964495195.1 uncultured Roseburia sp. | reverse complement strand
CCCGCGGCCCCGACCTTGGCAAGGTCGTGCTCCACCAACTGAGCCACTCGCGCATATCGTTGACTGACTTGCATCAGACACATTTGATATATTACAATACCAAAAAAGATTTGTCAATCTCTTTTTTTGAAAAAAGGTAAAAATCTCTTTTTTTGAAAAAAGGTAAAAAATCTCTTTTTTTGAAAAAAGGTAAAAAAATATGTGTGAAAAGATTCGATAGAAAAACTAAAAAAATTCAGCATGATATTTCAAGACGCTCATAAAATATAATAATCAGTTGAGGGAGGGTGGAACTTGAGTGCAAAAACCAGAATTGTAGTTCTTCATATGAAAGAACTCATCTATACAATCATATTTGCCGGACTTGGAATTTTACTTATTATTTTACTGATCTGCATGTTTCTTCCGGAAAAAGACAAGGGAAAAACAGCGGAGACCATGCAGTATACACCGGGGGTCTACACATCATCCGTCGTGTTTGGAGAACAGAGTTTTGATGTGCAGGTGGCGGTAGATGAGTCGGAAATTAAATCGGTATCTTTGGTCAATCTGGATGAGGCGATAACAACCATGTATCCACTCATGGAAGTGACCATGGAAAGTCTCAGCGAGCAGATTTGTGAGAGTCAGTCCTTAGAGGAAATTTCCTATACATCGGATAATCAATATACGACGACTGTACTGTTGAACGCGGTGGAGGATGCCTTAGAAAAAGCGAGGACAGCCGGAGAAGAGTGAGGCAAAAAAACGGGGACGCATCTTTTTTGAAAAGATGCGTCCCCGTTTTGAGATTTATTCTGTCGTGGTCAAGTCGTTGATGTAATTGTTGATGGAATCAAGATTGGCGTACGTTGTAACAGTAGGTCGGCGTTCCTCATAGATGTTATATGCGGAATAGCCTGCCCATCCTATGATTGCAGCGAGAATGAGATATAAAACAGCCACGGATGCGTAGTGTTTTGTTTTCTCTCTCGCCATAATTTTTTTGCGGTTTGCTTTTTCTTCTTTGTAACGGTCTACTTTTGCCTGACTCATAGTACTTCTCCTTGCTTATTATAATATCGCTGCATATAAGGACAATATACTACTTTTATCTGCAAAAATCAATAGCCTTAGAACTTGCACAAACGAATAAAATTGAGTACAATATAAAATTAAAAGGAAACAACAAAAAGGAGAATGAGAAGAAAGATGAGTCTAGCGGATAAGATTTTTGTGGACATGTGTCATGATATCATAGAGAACGGATGCAGTACGGAGGGGGAGAAAGTGCGCCCGCACTGGGAGGACGGGACGAGCGCCTACACAATCAAAAAATTCGGTGTTGTAAACCGTTACGATCTGTCGAAGGAATTTCCTGCCATCACATTGAGGAAGACTGCCATCAAGACCTGCACGGAGGAGATGCTATGGATCTGGCAGCGCAAATCCAACAATATTCACGATTTAAATAGTACGGTCTGGGACGAGTGGGCGGATGAGAACGGTTCCATCGGAAAGGCTTACGGCTATCAGCTCGGGGTGAAGCACCAGTACAAGGAGGGAATGATGGATCAGGTTGACCGTGTAATCTATGACCTGAAGAACAATCCATTCAGCCGCAGAATCATGACCAATATCTATGTGCATGCGGATTTGCACGAGATGAATCTCTATCCGTGCGCATACAGCATGACATTCAATGTGACACAGAAGAAGGGGGAGGACAAACTGACGCTGAATGCAGTTTTGAACCAGCGTTCGCAGGACGTTCTGGCTGCAAACAACTGGAATGTATGTCAGTATGCGGTGTTGCTGCATATGCTCGCTCAGGTCTGTGACATGAAGGTGGGAGAGCTCGTGCATGTCATTGCGGACGCCCATATCTATGACCGCCATATTCCGATTGTGAAGGAACTGATTACAAGAGAACAGTTTCCGGCACCGAAATTTACGCTCAATCCGGACGTAAAGGATTTTTATCGGTTTACGACGGACGATATCAAGGTGGAGAATTATGTGACAGGCCCACAGGTGAAGAATATTCCGATTGCAATCTGATATCGGAAAAAAGCATGAGAAATCAGTGAGAGAAAGAGGTATCGTATGAATCTAATAGCAGCTGTAGATAAGAACTGGGCAATCGGGCTCAAAAACAAATTGTTGGTGAGTATCCCGGCGGATATGAAATTTTTCCGCGAGACGACGACCGGAAAAGTGGTTGTCATGGGACGGAAGACGCTGGAGAGTTTTCCAAACGGTCTGCCGCTTAAAAACAGGACGAATATCGTGCTGACGCATAACTTAAACTATCAGGTGAACGGAGCCGTTGTCGTCCACTCTTTGGAGGAGCTTCACGAGGAACTGAAGAAATATCCGAGCGAGGACATCTATGTCATCGGCGGGGAGGGCATATACCGTCAGCTTGTGGACGAGTGCGATGTTGCCCACATTACAAAGATTGACTATGCGTTTGAGGCGGACGCTTATTTCCCGAATCTGGATGAGAGACCGGAGTGGGAGATTACCGGCGAGAGTGAGGAGCAGACCTACTTTAGCCTCGAGTATTATTTTTACCGTTATGAGAGAGTGAAATAAATGGAAAACTTTATTTTCAGTGTCAATGTGACTGTCCCGATTTTTCTGGTGATGGTGATAGGCTGGGGACTTCGGCAGATTGGGATGCTCGACGAGAATTTTGTGACGGTGGCGAACCGTTTTAACTTCAAAGTGACATTGCCGTTCATGTTGTTCCGGGACATTTCTGCGGTGAATATCCGGGAGGTCTTCGACTTGAAATATGTCCTGTTCTGCGCGCTTGCGAGCACGGCGTGCTTCTGGCTCATCTGGGGAGGCACGAGACTTTTCCTGAAGGAAAAGAGCATGAGAGGAGCCTTTGTGCAGGCGTCCTTCCGCAGCAGCGCGGCGGTCATGGGGCTGGCGTTTATTCAAAATATATACGGGAGTTCCGCGATGGGTCCGCTGATGATTATCGGGGCGGTTCCGCTCTACAACATTTATTCCGTTCTCGTGCTTACGTTCGAGGCGGAGGAAGACGGGGATGGCCGCGGTACAGATAAGATAAAAAAGGCGTGCGTCAATATCGCGAAAAATCCGATTATCATCGCGATTTTTCTGGGAATGGCGGCGGCGCTTTTAAATCTGCAGTTCCCGGTCATGATAGACAAAACCGTCAACACGGTGGCACAGATGGCGACTCCGCTGGCGTTAATCGTAATTGGCGCCGGTTTTGAGGGAAAGAAGGCGCTGGCAAAGATGAAGCCGACGCTTGCGGCTGCTGCAATTAAACTTGTAGTTCAACCTCTTGTGATGCTGCCGGCTGCCGCGGCGCTCGGATTTACCGGGGAGAAAATGATTGGAATTTTAATTATGCTCGCATCCCCGACGACGCCGAGCTGTTATATCATGGCAAAGAGTATGAAAAACGACGGTGTCCTCACGGCGAGCATTGTGGTGATGACGACGCTGCTTGCCGCTTTTACCCTCACGTTTTGGATTTTTATCCTGCGGACACTGGGATTGATTTAGTAACAGTTCAGCCATAGCCTCATTCCGTGTGTTCCCTCATGCAAGCATGACTCACACACTGCATGGGCTATGACTGAACTGTTACTTGTAAAAAAATCTTGCGTTCTTTTGAAAAGTGAGATATAGTTTGTCAAAATAGAATTTGCGGTTCTGGGAATGACTGCGGAAAGGTAAGGATAGGAAATGGATATCACAGGCAGAAAATTATTTGTAAAAGCATTGCAGGAAGAAAATGTCGATGTCATCTTCGGGTATCCGGGGGGGACGGTGACAGATCTTTTTGATGAATTATATAAGCAGGATGGGATAGAAGTCGTCCTGCCGCGCCACGAGCAGGGGCTTTTGCACGAGGCGGAAGGCTATGCAAAATCTACAGGAAAAGTCGGTGTCTGTCTGGTGACGAGCGGTCCGGGGGCGACGAATATTATGACGGGGTTAGCGGATGCACACTATGACAATATTCCGTTGGTCTGTTTTACGGGGCAGGTGCCGCTCAATCTGATTGGAAATGATGCATTTCAGGAGGTCGACATCGTAGGAATGACGAGAAGCATCACCAAGTACGGAGTGACGGTCAGAGACCGCAAGGATTTAGGCCGTATCATCAAGATGGCATTTCAGATTGCATCCAGCGGAAAGCCGGGGCCGGTCTTGATCGATCTGCCGAAGGATATCCAGACTGCCATCGGTCCTTCCGACTACCCGGAGCATGTGGATATCAGAGGTTATAAGCCGAACGAGAGTGTCCATGTCGGACAGCTCAAGAAGGCGTATAAGCTTTTAAAGAGTGCAAAAAAACCGTTAATTTTAGCGGGCGGCGGAATCAATATCGCAAAGGCGAACAAAAAGCTGCAGGATTTTGTGGAGAGGATGCGCATCCCGATTGTCACGACCATCATGGGAAAGGGTGCGATTCCGACGACGCATCCGCTCTATGTGGGAAACTGTGGTATGCACGGCAGATATGCGGCCAACATGGCGGTCAGTGAGTGCGATGTGCTTTTTTCCATTGGAACGAGATTCAATGACCGCATCACCGGAGACTTGAACGAGTTCGCGCCGAAGGCAAAAATCGTACATATCGATGTGGACACGGCATCCATTTCGAGAAATGTAGTTGTGGATGTCCCGGTTGTGGCGGACGCCAATATTGCGTTAGATAAACTTTTGGAATGGGCGGAAAAAATGGATACGGTCAGATGGCAGGAGGAGATTCGGGACTGGAATGAGACGAATCCGTTGGAGATGCGCAGAGACCGCGGGATGACGCCTCAGATGATTATGGAACACATCAACAGCACGTTTGATGAGGCGATTTTTGTCACGGACGTGGGGCAGCATCAGATGTGGGCGACACAGTATTTAGATGTGGATGAGAGACGCCAGATGATCACTTCCGGAGGGCTTGGGACGATGGGGTTCGGTTTTCCGGCGGCAATCGGCGCCAAAATTGGCAACCGCGGCACAGAGGTGGTATGTGTCACGGGGGACGGCGGTTTTCAGATGAATATTCAGGAGATGGCGACGGCGGTTGTGCAGGGCACACCGGTCATCATCTGTCTGTTGAACAATTACTATCTGGGGATGGTGCGCCAGATGCAGCAGCTTTTCTACGGAAAGCGCTACGAGGCGACCTGTCTGCGCAGAAGGCGGAATTGCCCTGCAAACTGCAAGGGGCCAAATCCAGCCTGTCCGCCTTACGAGCCGGATTTTGTGAAGCTGGCGGAGAGCTACGGCGCGCACGGAATCCGTGTGGAGAAGGAGGAGGACATCCAGAAAGCGCTCGATACGGCGAGAACTTATACGGATGCACCTACAATTATCGAATTTATGATTTCGACCGATGAGATTGTACTTCCGATGGTTAAGGGAGGCAACCCGATGAGCAAAATGATTTTGAAATAGGGAGGAGAGAGACCATGAAAAATAGATGGATTGCATTGTATGTAGAGAATCAGGTCGGTGTTCTGGCATTAGTTTCCGGTCTTTTCTCCGCAAAAAGTTATAACTTACAGAGTCTTACGGTGGGAACGACCGAGGATGAGACCGTCTCACGCATGACAATCTGCGTCAAGAGTGACGATGTGACATTTGAGCAGATTAAAAAGCAGTTAAACCGCATGGTGGAGGTCATCAAGGTCATTGACCTGACGGATGTTCCACTCCATATGAAGGAGATCTTATTCGCAAAAGTCTATGATATCAATGCGGCGGAGAAGGAGGAAGTGTTTCAGATTGCGCAGGTGTTTAGCGTTCAGGTGGCGGATATCGGAAACGACAGCGTGCTGTTAGAGTGCAAACTCACGGAGCGGAGAAACAACGAGCTGATTGCTCTGTTAAAATCAAAATTCAGGCGGATTGAGGTGGTGCGCGGCGGAGCTGTCGCCATCGAATCCATCAGCACATCGTGCAGATAAAAAAGAGTGCAAGTTCCTCGAGAATGAGAGGCTTGCACTCTTTTTATTATCGCGCCATGACATCGATGATTTCAACTATATACATGGTATGATAATCTTCATCCTGATACCATTTGGACTTAATCTCCTGATTGAGGAACGAGTCCTCGGTAATTCTGGTGGCGGACAGCTTGCGTCCGAGGAAAACCAGATTTCCCTCGTCGATATAAGGAATGCTGTGCCGGTAGGCGAGGGTCAAGCCTGCCTTTGCAAATTTGTCCTCGTTGCGCCCGGAGACGGTGCCGCAGATATTTAAAGAATCCCGGTATTTTTCATCGAAAAAGGTGATGGATAAAAATTCACCGCTGTCGATGAATTCTTTGGTGTAGCGGGAATCTCGTACGAAGAGGAATGCTACGTTTTTCCCCCAGAGGACGCCTGTTCCGCCCCAGCTCACTGTCATGCAGTTTGCCTTCTTGCGGTCGCCGGCAGTGATGACGGCCCACTCTTTTCCTATTTTTGTAAATGGATTAAATTCTAATAAATCGATCGGATACGGTTGAAATACGTGCATACAAAACTTCCTTTCTATCATGATAGAAACATTATAGCAAAGAAAATTTTCACCCGCTACAAATTGGGAAAAATTAGGTGAATTCATAGAAAAAAAGGCAATAAGTTCAGAGTATGAAAATTAATTTCTAAAAATATGACACCCCATTAAAAAAAGATGGATTTTTTTGAGGTTGAAAAAGCGGTTTAATAGGCTTGTAAAATCAGGATAAGGTGGGGAAGAAATTATGATAAAGCGGAAGAGGGGGATTGGTGTTGCGGTGGTTGTTTTGGCAGCAGCAGGTATGATTATGTTTTTGAGAGGAAACGCGATGCAGGATAACCGTTATCAGATAAAGAATTTCCATAATGAAGTATTTGGCGGAAATGTGTATATTTTTTCACCGGAGGATAATCCGGGGGAAGTGCAGAAGGTATTGGATGACCTTTGGGAGCAGCAGGAAACCAATCAGTTTGGGGAAGAGCGTTACAGCGTGCTGTTCTTACCGGGAGAATATGATGAGAGTATCAAAGTACAGGTGGGCTATTATATGCAGGTGTCCGGACTCGGAATGCTGCCGACAGATACGCAGATTCCGGCATTGGAATGTTCCGCTGCCTGGTTGGGAGATGACAATAACCACAATGCGACCTGTAATTTTTGGCGTGGTGTGGAAAATATAGATATTGGAAGCAATACCATGTGGGCAGTTTCTCAGGCGACTTTTATGCGGCGGGTAAATATCGATGGTGCCCTGTATCTGCATGACAATTACGGTTGGGCAAGCGGAGGATTCTTGGCGGATTCTAATATAGAGCTCATGGTAGATTCCGGTTCACAGCAGCAGTGGTTATCCAGAAACTGTGAATGGGGCTCTTGGATGGGAGACAACTGGAATATCGTATTTTGCGGTATTGGCAGAGCAGGCGCCCCAAAGGGAACCTGGCCGGCGGTTGCTTATACTACGGTAGATGCCACAGAGGAAATACAGGAAAAGCCGTTCCTGGTCTACAAGGAAGAGGAAGGATATGGTGTATTCGTACCGGAAGTAAGGAGAAACAGTGCAGGCGTTTCGTGGGAAGAAGCAAACAGTGGAACCTTTATTCCATTGGAAGATTTCTATGTAGCGAATGCAGAGGACGATAATGCAGATACCATGAATCAGGCGTTAAAAGAAGGCAGGCATCTGCTTTTGACACCGGGGATCTATCATCTAAAGGAACCACTTCTGGTAGAACAGAAAGACACCATTGTACTTGGTATGGGACTTGCGACACTGTCACCGGAAAATGGAAACACCTGTATGGAAATAGCAGACCGGCAGGGAATCAAAATAGCAGGGGTTCTCTTTGATGCCGGAGTGGAAGAGTCTGAAAATCTTCTGGTAGTAGGAAACGAAGAAGAGAAGAATCAGAAAGAAGAGCCGATTCTGTTGAGCGATTTGTTTTTCCGGGTAGGAGGAGCAGAACCGGAGGGCGCTAAGGCAGAGAACTGCGTGGAGATAAACAGCGACTATGTAATTGGCGACAATTTCTGGGTATGGCGTGCAGACCATGGAGACGGAGTAGGCTGGGATGTAAATACTGCCAGAAATGGAATTATCATAAATGGTGATGACGTAAGCATGTATGCTCTGATGGTAGAACACTTTCAGGAGTATCAGACCATATGGAACGGAGAAAACGGAAAAACCATTTTTTACCAGAGCGAAATTCCTTATGACGTGCCAAATCAGAAAGAATGGATGAGTCAGGATGGAACCGTAAATGGTTACGCTTCTTATAAAGTGGGAGATGAGGTGACAAGTCACGAAGCATGGGGACTTGGAATCTATTCCTATCACAGGGATGCAAAAGTGGATTTGAATTGTGTGATGGAAGTACCGGAACAGGAAAATATAAAGGTACATAATATCTGTTCCGTCATGATAACCGGAAATCCGGGAATTTCTCATGTGATTAACAACGAAGGCGAGGCGGCAAAATATGCCGGCTCAAGGCAGATGATTCGAGAATACGCGGGAAAAATGATAAAGTGAAAAGGAAGTAGGGAGTTTTGGCGGGATATCCGCCGGAAAATACTACATGATATTGAAGCTAATCCGTGCAGAAGAGTAGAGGCAATAAGTATGAATTATGGTAATGACATAAAACTATAACTTATGTACATAGCAAATATAAGTCCCCGGAATAATCTTGACATCGAAAAAAGAAAGTATCATAATGATTTTCAGAATCTTAGTTCGAACTGTTTTGTGGATGGGAAGGACAGAAAAATTCACGAAATAGGACAGGAAAGAAAGGAAGGGTATCGCTATGGATATCAGATTTGTAAAAAGAGATCAGTTAAAGGAAAAACCGGATCAGAAGAATCTCGGATTTGGAAAATACATGACAGATTACATGTTTGTTATGGACTGGACAAAAGAGGAAGGATGGAAGGATGCGAGAATCGTTCCCCATGCACCGATTGAATTAGATCCGGCCTGCGTGACTTTGCACTATGCGCAGGAGACGTTTGAGGGATTGAAGGCGTACCGCACCGAAGATGGAAAGATTCAGCTGTTCCGTCCGGAGATGAATGCAAAGAGAATGATCAATTCCAACGCGAGACTCTGCATGCCGGAATTTCCGGTGGATATGTTTGTGGAGGCGGTGAAGGCGCTTGTAAAGGTGGAAGCTGACTGGGTTCCGTCTGAGCCGAACACCTCCCTTTATATCAGACCTTTTATGTTTGCGACGGAGGCGGCACTTGGCGTACATATGGCGAGCGCTTACAAGTTTATGGTAATCTGCTGTCCGGTCGGCGCTTATTACGCAGCGGGATTGAATCCGGTCAAGATTTTAGTCGAGGATGAGCTTGTCCGCGCGGTAAAGGGCGGCACCGGTTTCACAAAATGCGGCGGCAACTATGCCGGCTCTATCTTAGGACAGGTAAAGGCGGAGAAGATGGGATATGCGCAGGTGCTCTGGTTAGACGGAGAGCATCGCAAATATGTGGAGGAAGTCGGAACCATGAACATCATGTTCAAGATTGCCGGTGAGATTTACACAGCGCCAATCGAAGGAACCGTCCTTCCGGGCGTCACCCGCGATTCCATGATTCATCTGCTGAGAGATTGGGGATATCAGGTAAACGAGACAAGACTTTCGATTGACGATTTGATGAAGGCAGGCCATGACGGTACGCTCGAAGAGGTGTTTGGAACAGGAACTGCGGCAGTCATCTCTCCGGTCGGAGAGTTGCGCTACAAAGATGATGTTGTGACAGTCAACAATTTCGAGATTGGCGAACTGACCCAGAAACTGTACGATACACTGACCGGTATCCAGTGGGGAAGATTGGAAGATAAGTACGGATGGACAACCGAGGTATAGAGAGACAGACGGAATTTGGGTAATTATTGTGTTTTTGTCCGATATTTATACTTTTTTTCGGAAAAAATGAAGAAAAACAGCGTAAAATAAGAGCCATTTGGGTAAATAAGAGGTTTTATCGCGATTTTACCAGGAAAAAAGAAAATTCTTGGGTAAATAGCAGGAAAAAATCGATATTTACCCAAATGGCTCTTTTTAAGCATACTTTTTTGCATGAGAAAAAGTTGGTAAATCGAAAAAAATATGTTAAAATAAGCCTGAATTTACATTGGAAAGGAACAGGCAGGTATGAATTTGAGAATTGCAGTTACCTATGACAACGGGGAGGTTTTTCCACATTTTGGACATACCTCACAGTTTAAGATATATGAGGTGGAAGACGGGGAAGTGGTGGAGCGCAACATTGTTGACACGCAGGGCGAGGGACACAGCACATTGACGGACTTTCTTTTTCAAAATATGGTTGATATCCTCATCTGTGGAGGAATCGGAGACGGTGCAAAGGAGGCATTGTACGAGGTGGGCATCCAGATTTACGGCGGTGTGAAAGGCGGCGCGGACGCGGCGGTGCAGGCGTATCTGAGAGGGGAACTCGTGTATGATCCACAGGCGGCGTGTGTGGGTCATGAGCACGGCGGAGAACACGGCTGCGGTGAGGGACACATCTGCGGAGAGCACGGCTGCGGCGGCTGCCATGCCCACTGAGCGTCTCTTTAATATGATACAAGGGGAATAGCAGGCGAAGCAGGCGGAAAGAATAGAAAAAAGAGGAAGAATCACAGAGCAATCGGGAAGGAGAATTTATGCGAGTTGGAATGGGTTATGATGTCCACAGATTAGTCGAGGGGAGAGCCCTAATTTTAGGAGGGGTCACAATCCCGCACGAGCTGGGGCTGTTAGGGCACTCGGACGCGGACGTGCTGCTGCATGCCATTATGGATGCGCTGCTCGGCGCCGCGGCGTTAGGGGACATCGGGAAACATTTCCCGGATACCGATGAGAAATATAAGGGAATCTCTAGCATCAAGCTGTTAGAGCATGTCAGGTCACTGATTGAAGAAAAAGGATATGTAGTTGAAAATATTGATGCGACAATCATTGCGCAGAAGCCGAAGATGCGTCCGCACATTGCGCAGATGGAACAAAACATCGCCGATGCACTCGGAATCGACGTTAGCCAGGTCAATGTGAAGGCGACGACGGAGGAGGGGCTCGGATTCACCGGAACGGAGCAGGGAATTGCTTCGCAGGCAATCTGTGCGCTGACCACAATTTACGAGAGCAGCGTCATGGTGGCAGATTCCTCGGTGGGCTGCGGCGGATGTGGTGGATGCCGGAGCTAATGTATTGTAACAGTTCAGCTATAGCCCATGCAGTGTGTGAATCATGCTTGCATGAAAGAACACACGGAATGAGGCTATGAGCTGAACTGTCACAATATATTTTGTAACAGCGAAAAAACATTGACAAATCAGCGCAAAGTGCATAAACTATAGAAAGCAGAAAAAGAAAAAGGCGAAGAGCGGAAAGAGTAGAAGATCAGAGGAGTCTAAGAGAGAAGCTGCCATCGGCTGAAAGCAGCTTTGTCATCCGGGTTTTTGAAGTGCATCCGGGAGCTGGCGGGGCGAAGCGAGTAGTCCGGCACGTCTGGCATACGTTACATGCATCAAGGGAAAATCATTGATTTTAAATAGAGTGGAACCGCGGATAAATTCGTCTCTAACAGATTGGAAAGAGAGACAGTTTCCGGGGTTCCTTTTTTATAAAAAGGATCGGGAGGAGTGAGGAGATTGAGTCTGATTGGACATATCAGAGAGGAGTTTACGATTATCAAGGAGCGCGACCCTGCCATCAAGTCGCCGATGGAGGTTTTGCTGTATCCGAGTTTTCGGGTTATGTTAAGCTATCGGCGTGCGCATAGATTGTATTTAAAAGGGCATTATTTCTGGGCGAGATATGTCTCGCAGCGTGCAGCAAGGAAAACCGGAATTGAGATTCATCCCGGTGCGACAATCGGGAAAGGTTTTTTCATTGACCACGGAACCGGCGTGATTATCGGTGAAACTACAATTATAGGAGATAATGTCACGATGTATCAGGGCGTTACGCTCGGTGGAACGGGAAAGGAGACAGGCAAGCGTCATCCGACAATCGGTGACAATGTCATGATCAGTGCGGGGGCAAAAGTCATCGGCTCCTTTACCGTCGGAGATAACTCCAAAATCGGGGCGGGGAGCGTCGTCATCGAGGAGGTTCCGCCGAACTGCACGGTCGTGGGCGTGCCGGGGCGCATTGTGCGGCGCGACAATGTCAAGACACCGCAGAGTGACATGGATCAGTGCCATCTGCCTGACCCGGTCAAGGAGGACATCACCATACTGCAGAAGGAAAACGCGGAACTTGTGAACCGTGTGCTCGATTTAGAGCAGGAACTTCGTCAGTTAAAGCAGGGTAGAAAAAAAGAAGAATACGAATAGAACGGAGAATTACAATGGAAAATAAGTTTAAATTTTACAATACTTTAAGCAGAAGCGTAGAGACAGTGATTCCGAACGAGGACGGAAAAATTGCCATGTACACCTGCGGGCCGACTGTATACCACTACGCACATATCGGGAATCTGAGAAGTTATATTATGGAGGATGTTTTAGAGAAGGCGCTCCGCTATGTGGGGTATGACGTGAAGCGCGTCATGAATATCACGGATGTCGGACACCTCTCCTCCGATGCGGACACCGGGGAAGACAAGATGTTGAAAGGCGCGCAGCGCGAGCACAAGACGGTCATGGAAGTCGCAAAGTTTTATACGGATGCATTTTTTGACGACTGTAAAAAATTAAATATCAAGACGCCGGATGTCGTTGAGCCAGCCACAAACTGTATCCCGGAGTTCATTCAGATGGTCGAGGGGCTGTTGGAGAAGGGGTACGCCTACGTCTCCGGTGGAAATGTCTATTTTGACACCTCCAAATTAAAAGATTACTATGTTTTTTCCTCCCAGAGTGAAAAGGAGCTCCTTGTCGGTGTCCGCGATGACGTTGAGGAGGATGAGAACAAGAGAAACAAGAATGATTTCGTGCTATGGTTCACAAAGTCAAAGTTTGAAGATCAGGCGCTGAAATGGGAGAGCCCGTGGGGTGTCGGCTACCCGGGCTGGCACATTGAGTGCTCGTGTATCAGCTTAAAGCATTTAGGCGAATATATGGATATCCACTGCGGCGGTGTCGACAATATTTTTCCACACCATACGAACGAAATTGCACAGTCCGAGAGTTATCTGGGGCACAAATGGTGCAATTACTGGTTCCATGTGCAGCATCTGAATGACAAATCCGGCAAGATGAGCAAGTCGAAGGGGGACTTCCTCACGGTGTCCCTCCTGCAGGAAAAAGGATATAATCCGATTGTATACCGCATGTTCTGCCTACAGTCGCACTACAGAAAACCGCTGGAGTTTTCGTATGAGATTTTGGACAATACCGCGGCAGCCTACAAAAAGCTGGTAAAGCGGATTGCAGATTTAAAAGACGAGGGCGAGGTTGATTCGCAGAAATTTGCGGAGATCAAGGCGAAATTTGAGGATGCAATCAGCAATGATTTGAACACTTCGATGGCGCTCACCGTACTGTACGATCTGTTGAAGGCGGATACGAACGACAAGACAAAATTGGAGCTTGTCAAAGATTTTGACCGTGTGTTATCCTTGAATCTGACAGACGGCCCGGCAGAGAAAGAGACCGTGGTCGATGCTGAGTTAGAGCAGTATATCCTCGCAAGGATTGAGGAACGCAAGGCTGCAAAGAAAGAGAAGGACTTTGCGAAGGCGGATGCAATCCGCGATGAGCTGGCTGCAAAGGGAATTGTCATCAAAGATACCCGCGAGGGCGTCATCTGGCATTGTGAATAATTCGGGAACACCTTAGGAGGATGTTTAGATGGAAGAGTACAGAGGGATTGATTCCTATATCAGAGGAAGATTCGGCGTGGAGGATGTGGATATCCGCACCTATTCACCGCTTGCACTCGCTTATATCGGCGATGGAATCTATGATTTAGTGATAAGGACAGTTGTAGTTGGAAAAGGAAATACGAGAGCCGGGGAACTTCACAAGCGGACAAGCCAGATTGTAAAAGCACATACACAGGCGGAGATGATGGAGATTCTGCTGCCGCTTCTGACCGGGGAGGAGGAGGCCGTCTACCGCAGAGGCAGAAATGCCAAGTCTCCGACGATGGCAAAGAATGCGACGATGTCGGATTACCGCAGGGCGACGGGCTTTGAGGCGCTGATGGGATATTTGTATCTGAAGGATGAGTTTGCGCGCTTAGTCGAGCTTGTGAGAATTGGGACAGAAGGGCTTAAGGTGAAATTTTAGGAGACGTCTGCCGCCGGCAGGGTGAGAAAAAAACGAAAACCGACAGGAGGAATTATGGGATACGAAGAATCAAAAATTGAGGGAAGAAATGCAGTCTTAGAGGCATTTCGCTCCGGGAAGACCATCGATAAGCTGTTTGTGTTAGACGACTGTCAGGATGGACCGGTGCGCACGATTGTCCGAGAGGCGAAAAAGCATGACACCATGATCAATTTTGTGGCGAAAGAGAGGCTTGATCAGATTTCCGAGACAAAGAAGCATCAGGGAGTCATCGCGGTTGCCGCGGCATATGAATACGCCGAGGTCGAAGACATTTTAAAAGTTGCGGAGGAAAAAGGCGAACCGCCGTTTCTTTTCGTGTTAGATGGAATTGAGGACCCGCACAATCTCGGGGCAATCATCCGTACGGCGAATCTCGCAGGCGCCCACGGGGTCATCATTCCAAAGCACCGCGCAGTGGGATTGACCGGAACGGTCGCGAGAACTTCCGCCGGGGCAATCAATTATACGCCGGTGGCAAAGGTGACAAACTTAACTACAACAATAAAATCATTGAAAGAGAAAGGCATCTGGTTTGTCTGTGCCGATATGGACGGAACACAGATGTACCAGTTGGATCTGAAGGGACCAATCGGGATTGTAATCGGAAACGAGGGGGATGGAGTGAGCAAACTTGTGAAGGAGAACTGCGACTTTACCGCCTCCATTCCGATGAAGGGGGACATTGATTCCCTGAACGCATCGGTGGCAGCAGGCGTTCTTGCCTATGAGATCGTAAGGCAGAGACTGCAGTAAAGATGAACGGAAATGGAGCGGGAGGTGGAAAGAGTGCAGGCATATCAGAATCTCACGGATGAGCAATTGATTCACGAGCTGCGGAGCGGCGATGAGAAAATTATGGATTACATCTTGGACAAGTATAAGCCTCTGGTTCGCAAGAAAGCGAATGCGATGTATTTAATCGGCGGGGAGACGGACGATTTAATTCAGGAGGGGATGATTGGACTCTTTAAGGCAATCCGGGATTACAGGGAGGAGCGGGAGTCCAGTTTTTTTCACTTTGCGGAGATTTGTATCACAAGACAGCTCTACAGTGCGGTGGAGGCGTCCAACCGCAAAAAACATTCCCCGCTCAACTTTTACATTTCGTTTTCTGCGACGGAAGGCGAGTCGGGAGTCGCCTTAGAGGAGATACTCGGCGCCGACAGTCTCTCAAATCCGGAGGAGCTTGTCATCAGTCAGGAGAATCAGAAGCTTTTTCTCGAAAAACTGCGCCAGAAACTCAGCGGGTTTGAGCAGGAGGTGTTAGACCTCTATCTGTCGGGCATGAATTACCAGCAGATTGCAGAACAGATGGATAAGAGCGCAAAGTCAATCGACAATGCGCTCCAGCGCATCAAGGGGAAAATCAGGGAGGGAAAAGGCGGTGAAAAAAGCCGCTAAAGTTTTTTGGAAAGGTGAATTGAAAAAGTAAATTCCACTTTGCAGGTTTAAATTCCACCCTTGAGATG
>CAZBUW010000070.1:0-15796 GCA_964495195.1 uncultured Roseburia sp. | reverse complement strand
TCCTACTACATGGACGCAGATTTGACGAACTACATCAAAGAGAAATATCCGACTGTAAAATGTGCGGTTGCAACCTGCTGGGAGGAGGGCCCGAAGGCGTACCACACCTGCAACAACTCCTGGTACACACTGTTTGACGGAGGCCCGTGGGCTCCGTGGATTCCATCAAAACAGAACACGCATGCGCCGGCGGCAAATGCGCAGGAGGACAGCGGAATCGTTGCCATCCCGCATCTCTCCCGCGATTTGATTGCATGTTATGACGGAAACGGTTCCAACTTCGGAACACACCCGCAGAACGTGCTGCGCGGTATGATTTATGACACCAAGACATGGGAGTACCCATATCTTTACAATCTGATTGACCAGTACCGTTCCCTGGAAAAATACAACAACGGTTACGCATACAACATGATGTTCGTCGGGCCTGGCTGGATGAACAAGATGGGACGCTGGGAGCAGCCGTATGACCTTCTCTACAAATCTTACAGCGATGGTTGTGCCTACTACGGCAAACTGAAGAAGGAGGGACAGCTTGTCGATATGACAATGTCCGAGTTCGCTGACTATTTCAGAGAGAAAAAGGGTGTGAACCAGAACAATTACAACGAGCCGGAATGTGCACTGTGGAGAGATATTTTATACGGTTCCGACAAACAGTTATTCTGGTATTGCGATCCATATATGAGAGCCTGTGTCAACATGGATCAGGGTGGTGCGATTGTGGATCTCCGCCCATATGCGGCAAAATTAGAGTGGCCGGTCGGCATCGGAACAAAGCATGTGCAGGATGCTTCCTACCCATTCTTAATCCAGGAAAAATATCGTGCCGGTTATTTTACACATTACGCCGGAGAGGGAACTGTCAGAAGCGCAAAGCTCTCCTATAAGGGGGAGGAAGTCGATCTCTGCCTGTGCCCTACAAAAGCACATTTTTCACAGGAGGGCAAGACGAGAATCTTAACACTTGACCCGGTGACAATCGAGTTCCGTGACCTGACAATCAAACTTCAGACCAAAGAGTATTTTGAGGAAGGTTCCTCCAACATTAAGATTGAGCGAAACATCCTTGAGATGAGCAATCCGGATGCGGAAGTGACTTTGAATGAATACATGGTAGCCTGCTACGGCACAACAGAGTATTCGGAGGATATGTCCCATATCACGTTAAGGATTGACGGGCCTGAGACGAAGACGATTAACTACGAATATAAATGCCGCGAGGAGGGAGTTGTCGGCGCAGCGGAAGTGAGCGCTGTGATTCCTGAAATCGAGACAAGAGTATCGATGACGGCTTCCGATTCTGCAGCGGAAGGATATGTAAAAGAGGGGTATGCTTTCTCACCGATGTTCACGTTGGGATACAGAAAGACAATCTCAGATAAGGAGGTATTTGCGACATGGCTCAACTTGGCAAAGGCAAATTAAACTACAGATGTCCGTCCTGCTTTCTGCGGGATCTCGATATCGATATGTTCTATAATAAAGAGACCGGTATTTACAGTTGTATCCGCTGTCAGTACAGAGGAACGGAAGAGGATGTGTTAGAGAAGAACGAGATGATTCGTTTTCGCTATGGCGCAATGCACAAGAGATTTACCAAATTTGATTTTGATTAGACTCGAGCCACGCATATGCGCTTGACTCCGGCAAATTTAAGGCGCATAGAGACTTTTCTATGCGCCTTCTTTTCGCGGGTAGCAGGGAAAATTGAGTGCCCGCAGGAAGATTTTGACGGTGTACATCCGAAATACAGAAAGGCATGGTAACGATGGGTAAGAAAAAGAAGGACACGATGGAACTGCGTTTTTATGAGGTTCCACAGAATGAATATGTTCTGGCGCTGTTGGGAGAGAGCTGGATTCGGGATTACGGTCATGAGGAGACCAACCTGCATTTCCACAATCTCATGGAAATCGGATACTGCAGAAATGGAATAGGAGAACTTGTTTTAAACGAGGAAGTGAGAAAGTATGAGCCTGCCATGTTCAGCGTGATACCGCAGAATTTTCCTCATGTCACAATCAGCGATGCGGAGGATGGGCCAAGTTTCTGGGAGTACCTGTTTTTAGACCCTGTGCAGATTTTGCAGGAGATGTACCCGGACAATCCGCTCTATCAGCGTGAGATTCTGGAAAAGATAAACGGCAGGGCCGCCTTTGCCTACGAGTGGGAGAAGCGGAATCTTGCACTGATAATCAAGTCAATCATGGAGGAAATGCGCGAACAGAGGCCGCATTACAGGGAGTCTGTCAGGGGAATGATGATGGCGCTGATGGCAGAGATTATCCGCATGAGCGAGGCGGAGGAAAAGGTGAAGGAAGTCCGCAAGCGCGGAGGAATTACACAGATATCAGATGCGCTCGACTATGTGCGGGTGGAATATGCAAAGAATATAAAGATTGAGGATCTGGCGAAGGTCTGCCATATGAGTGAGACACATTTCAGAAGAGTGTTCGAGACCTATATGAACATCGCGCCAATGGATTATATCAATCTGATTCGTATTCAGAAGGCGTGCGATATTATGAAAAAGACAAACGATTCGATGGATGTAGTGGCGCAGAAGGTTGGATTTACAACAACGTCCACATTCAACCGCAACTTTAAGAAGTTTCTCGGAACTTCTCCGTACCAATGGAAAATCAAACCGGAGAATTATGAGAGGAAACTTTTAGACTTCAATATTTCAGTACTGAAAGGCTGGTAAAGCGAAATGATAAAAGGAATGGATTTATCTACACTTGTAGAGTTAGAGCGCTGCGGCGCAAAGTATTACGACGAGGGAAAAGAGACAGATATCTTAGATATCATGAAAAAATATGATGTGGATACCATCCGCATCCGCGTGTGGAACGACCCGTGGTCCGCGGAGGGAGAATCCTACGGAGCAGGCGAAAATGATGTAGAGACCTCACTTGAGATTGCGAGGAGAGTGACAGATGCCGGATTCGGTGTGCTGTTAAATTTTCATTACAGTGACTTCTGGGCGGACCCGGGAAAACAGATCAAACCGAAGGCGTGGGCAGCCTACGGCGTGGAGGAGTTGGAGCGGGCAGTCTATGATTTTACGGAGGAGACGATGGAACGCTTCGAGCGGGAGGGCGTCAATATCACGATGGTGCAGGTCGGAAACGAACTCTCGAACGGTCTGCTCTGGCCGGAGGGAAAAGTTCCTAACTACGACAACATTGCGAGGTTCGTCAACGCGGGAATACGCGGTGTGCGCGCCGTCGACCGGGATGTGCCGATTATGATTCACTTAGACAACGGGGGAAAGAATGAGCTCTACCGCGAGTGGTTCGACCATTTTATGGAGCGCGGGGAGGAGTTTCAGATTATCGGACTTTCCTACTATCCGTTCTGGCACGGAACGCTCGATATGCTCGAGAACAACATGAACGATATCGCGAAGCGCTATGGGAAGGACCTGATTGTGGCGGAGGTCTCCATGGGCTATACCATGAAGGACTACAAGGAATATGAGAAGCTTTCCGATGAGGAGAGAAAAGGCTATGCGACAAGACAGGAACTTGTCGAGAAGATTGAGTATCCGATGACGGTGCAGGGGCAGTGTGATTTTATGGAAGATTTTTTAAATCGGCTGAGCCGCGTGGCAGATGGAAAAGGCAAGGGATTTTTCTGGTGGGAGCCGGCGTGGATTCCGGTGTCAGGTTCCGGCTGGGCGACGCCTGCCTCCTTAAAATACATGGGAGATCCGGGACCTTGCGGCAATGAATGGGCGAATCAGGCGCTGTTCGATTACGACGGGAATGTGCTGCCGACACTTCGATTAATCCGCGATTTTAAGACAGAATAAATATGTAATTTTGTTGCATGATTTTTGAACTTTGTTGCAGTATGCGCAGATGCGGTTGTAAAGAAAAAATATCACGTTATAATGAAAAACAGAGAAAACAGGAACAGGAGGAATCACATGGTTTGGGAAAACGTACTTGCAAAATTTAAAGAATTATTCGGGGACGACGGTGAGATTGGTGTCTATTTTGCGCCGGGCCGCGTCAACATGATCGGAGAACATACAGACTATAACGGAGGTCATGTATTTCCGTGCGCACTGACAATCGGAACCTACGGTGTCGCAAGAAAGAGAAGTGACAAGAAGCTCCGTTTCTACTCTATGAATTTTGAACAGCTTGGAGTGCTCGAATCTTCTGTGGAGAATCTGAAGCCGGAAAAAGAAGCTGACTGGACGAACTATCCAAAGGGTGTGATGTGGGCGTTCGGCGAGAAGGGCATGAAGGTGGAGTGCGGGATGGACCTTGTGCTGTTTGGCAATATTCCGAACGGTTCCGGACTGTCCTCGTCCGCATCGGTGGAAGTGCTGACCGGATTCATTTTAAAAGATATGTTTGGATTTGACGTGACGAATCAGGACCTCGCATTGATTGGACAGTATTCCGAGAACAAATTTAACGGCGTCAACTGCGGTATTATGGATCAGTTTGCAATCGCAATGGGAAAGGCAGGACATGCGATTTTCTTAGATACGGCGACTTTAAAATACGAGTATGCGCCGATTAAGTTAGAGAACGCAAAGATTGTCATCTCCTGCAGCAACAAAAAGCGCGGGCTCGGCGATTCAAAATACAATGAGAGACGAAAAGAGTGTGAGACAGCGCTCGCGCAGATTGGTGAGGTCATCGGAATCAACAGCTTAGGAGATTTGACTGAGGAGGAGTTTGAGAAGTACAAGAGCGCCATCAAGGACCCTGTCTGCAGACAGCGCGCAAAACATGCGGTATATGAGAACCAGAGAACCATCAAGGCGGTCGATGCGTTAAAGAAGAACGATGTGGCACTGTTCGGCGAGTTGATGAACGCTTCCCATGTATCGCTCCGCGATGATTACGAGGTGACCGGTGTGGAATTAGACACCTTAGTCGAGGAGGCATGGAAGGTGGACGGTGTCATCGGCTCCCGCATGACAGGTGCAGGATTCGGCGGTTGTACGGTCAGCATCGTAAAAGATGAGGCGGTCGACCGGTTTATTCAGGAAGTCGGCGATGCCTATGAGAAGAAAATCGGATATGCAGCAGATTTTTATGTGGTGGAGATCGGGGACGGTCCGGTGAAACTTGCCTAGTAAGGAGAGGATTACATGATTCAGGAAAAAATATTAGAATTGACAGAGTATGGACTTGTGACGGGACTGATTGAAAAGGAGGACGAGAGATTAACCGTCAATCGTCTCTTGGAGCTTTTCAAGTTAGATGACTTAGAGGACGATGTCTTAGCAGTTTATGCAAAGAGACCGGCGATGACTGTGGAGGAAGCGCAGGAGAAGCTCGACGGCATCTTGAATGAGATGATGGACTACGCGCACGAACACGGCATTCTAAAGGAGGACAGCATCGTATACCGCGATCTGTTCGACACGAAGATTATGGGTCTTATGGTACCGAGACCAAGCGAAGTTCAGCGGAGATTCAAAGAACTCTATCAGGAGTCACCGGAGAGGGCGACTGATTATTTTTACAAGCTGAGCCGTGATACTAACTACATTCGTAGAAACAGAATCAAAAAGGACCAGAAGTGGACAGCGGAGACGGAGTTTGGAACACTCGATATCACAATCAATCTCTCGAAGCCGGAGAAGGACCCGAAAGCGATTGCGGCAGCCAAGCTTGCAAAGCAGAGCGGTTATCCGAAGTGTCTTCTGTGCAAGGAGAATGAGGGATATGCGGGGAGAGTGAACCATCCGGCGAGACAGAACCACAGAATCATTCCGGTGACGATCAACAACAGCGACTGGTATTTCCAGTACTCTCCATATGTGTACTACAATGAGCACTGCATCGTGTTCAATGCAAATCATACGCCGATGAAAATTGAGCGTGCAACCTTTGGAAAGCTGCTCGATTTTGTGACACAGTTCCCACACTATTTTGTCGGTTCCAATGCGGATCTTCCAATCGTGGGCGGCTCTATTTTAAGCCATGACCATTTTCAGGGTGGTCACTACGAGTTTGCGATGGCAAAAGCGCCGGTGGAAAGAGAAGTGACGTTTGCCGGATTTGAGGATGTGAAAGCCGGGATTGTAAAATGGCCGATGTCCGTCATCCGAATCAGCAGTGCGGATAAGGATCGCCTGATTGAACTCGCAGATAAGATTTTGGCGGCATGGAGAGGTTATACGGACGAGGACGCATTTGTGTTCGCGGAGACGGACGGTGAACCGCACAATACCATCACGCCGATTGCGAGAAGACGCGGCAGCGATTATGAATTGGATTTGGTGCTCCGCAACAACATCACGACGGAGGAGCACCCGCTCGGGGTCTACCATCCGCACGCGAAGCTGCACCATATCAAGAAGGAAAATATCGGGCTGATCGAGGTCATGGGACTTGCCGTTCTGCCGGCCCGCCTGAAGGATGAGATGGCGCATTTAGAGCAGGCACTCTTAGACGGCGATGCGCTCCGTGCAAATGAAGAGCTGGAAAAACACGCCGACTGGGTGGAAGAGTTCCTTCCAAAATACGGCTTTACCGCGGGAAGTGCTCTGGAGGGAGAGATTTCCCCGGAAAAACTTCACGAGGTAATCCAGACGGAGATAGGTCTCGTCTTCAATGAAGTTTTGAAAGATGCGGGAGTCTATAAGTGTACCGAAGAGGGAAGAGCCGCATTTATGAGATTTATTGAGAGTATTTAGGCAGCAGGCATCCTGTGAGAAGTTCCACTGCATGATGGACAGAATCTTTTGTCAGCGCGGAATAGTTGAGCAGCAGGATATGTTCTTTTGGACAGCGTGACTGGTCGGAATAATACTCCGACAGGCAGGAGAGGCGAAGGCCATGCTCCTTTGCCTGTGCAACAAGTTCATCATCGGACAGGGATGTTGTGACCTGCATTAGAAAATGAAGCCCCGCATCCTCCTCTGAAATTTTGCAGAGTGAGGAGAGCGGGCTTTTTTTGATGCAAAAAAGCAGTTCATCCCGCACGCTGCGGTAGTAGGTGCGCATGCGGTTGATGTGTTTTTCAAAGTAATTTCCGGAGAGGAAGCTCGCTAACGTGTACTGCTCAAAGTTAGAGACCGTGCAGGAGTAAAAGCCGAGTTTCCGGTAGAATGCATCCAACAGATGGGGAGGCAGAACCATGTAGCTGATGCGGATGGTGGAGGAGAGGCTCTTCGTAAACGTATTCATGTAGATGACCTTCTCGGAGACGTCGATGCTCTGCAGGGTGGGAATCGGTTTGCCGGAGAGACGGAATTCCGAATCGTAATCGTCCTCGATAATGTAGCGGCAGTCATCTTTGACTGCCCAGGCGAGAAGTTCGTAGCGCTTGCCAATCGGCGTCACAATCCCGGTCGGAAAATGGTGCGACGGTGAGATGTGTGCAATGTGTGCGCCGGATGATTCGAGAACGCCGGTGTCTATCCCGTCGGAATGGACGGGGATACTTTTGCAGATGACAGAATTACATTTGTAGATTTCACGAATCTTCTGATAGCCGGGGTCCTCCACGGCATAGGTTTTATCGCGCCCTAAAAGCTGGATGATAAGCCCGTAGAGATATTCGGTTCCCGCTCCGATGATGATCTGCTCCGGGCGGATTTGCATATTGCGAAATGCCTTCAGGTGCTCGCAGATTGCGGTGCGAAGCTCCATAATCCCGCCGGAGGGTGAGGCGTGCATCAGCTCCTCCTGATGATCGGACAGAGTTTCGCGCATGAGTTTCGCCCAGATGGAAAAAGGAAAATTGGACGGAACGGTACGGTTGCTGACGAGATCGATGTCGTAGGTCTCGCTTTTCGAGAGAAAAGAATAGTCTGAATTGGAAACATCTGATAAGGTCAGAACCGGGATGGCGGAGTCGTTTAGGGCAGTGACAAAAAACCCTTTTTTGGGGATGGAGTACAGATATCCCTCCGATTGGAGTTGCGCGTAGGCATTCTCGACTGTGATTGTGCTCACCCCGAGATTTCTTGCAAAACTCCGTTTGGAGGGAAGTTTGGTATCAGGTTTCAGCACACCGGACAGGATGTCATTTTTGATGCAGGTGTAAAGATGGTGATAGAGACTTTCTGACCCGATGTCAGTGAAATTGTATGTTAACATAATGAAAAAACCTCTCAATCTGACCTTGCTGACTATATTTGAATTGAACATTTTAATAAGGTCAAAATTGATTATAATGATTTCTGTCACAGTTGTAAAGAAGAAAAAAGAGAGGGAAAAGAGCATTGAAGAGACAGTATGAATTGAACAAAGAATTGGCACAGATGTTAAAGGGCGGCGTTATCATGGATGTGACAACGCCGGAGCAGGCAAAGATTGCGGAGGAGGCGGGAGCCTGCGCAGTCATGGCGCTCGAGCGGATTCCGGCGGATATCCGGGCGGCAGGCGGAGTGGCGCGCATGAGTGACCCGAGGATGATTAAAGAAATCCAGCAGGCGGTCTCTATCCCTGTGATGGCAAAATGCAGAATCGGTCATTTTGTGGAAGCGCAGTTGTTAGAGGCAATCGAGATTGACTATATCGATGAGAGCGAGGTGTTATCGCCGGCGGATGACGTTTTTCACATTGATAAAACAACTTTTAAAGTGCCGTTCGTATGCGGGGCAAAGGATTTAGGGGAGGCGCTTCGCCGTATCGCGGAGGGGGCTTCTATGATTCGCACAAAGGGGGAGCCGGGAACAGGGGACGTCGTGCAGGCGGTGCGCCATATGCGAAAAATGAACCGGGAGATTGCAAAGATTGGCTCTATGCGCGCGGAGGAACTGTATCAGGAGGCGAAGGAGCTGAGTGTACCAATTGAATTAGTACAGCAGGTTCACGACACAGGAAGACTTCCGGTTGTCAATTTCGCGGCGGGGGGCGTCGCGACGCCGGCGGACGCGGCGCTGATGATGCAGCTTGGCGCAGAAGGCGTGTTTGTGGGCTCCGGTATTTTTAAGTCGGGGAATCCGAAGAAGCGTGCGGAGGCAATCGTGAAGGCAGTCACGAACTATCGGGATGCGAAGATGATCGCTGCCCTCTCCGAGGACTTGGGTGAGGCGATGGTCGGAATCAACCAGGAGGAGATTGCACTTTTGATGGCGGAGCGCGGAGAGTAGGAGGCGGCAGATGAGAGTAGGGATATTGGCGGTCCAGGGAGCCTTTTTGGAGCATGAAAAGATGATGGAGCGGCTTGGAGTACAGACGATCGAACTGCGGAAAGAGGCGGATGCGGGGGAGGAATTTGACGGTCTGATTCTGCCGGGAGGGGAGAGTACGGTGCAGGGAAAACTGCTGCGGGAGCTTGGAATGTTCCAACCGCTCAAGGAGAAGATTGAAAATGGAATCCCGGTGCTTGCAACCTGTGCGGGCATGATTCTTTTAGCGGAGCAGATTGAAAACGATGAGAGAAGGTATTTTCAGTCGCTTCCGGTAAAGGTGAAGCGGAATGCCTACGGCAGACAGTTGGGAAGTTTTCATTATGAGGGGGAAGTGAAAGGAATCGGAAGATTTCCGATGGAGTATATCCGTGCGCCCTATGTGGAGCATGTGTCAGACGGAGTGGAAGTGCTTGCCTGTGTGGAGGGAAAAGTGACCGGGGTGCGCTATCAGAACCAGCTTGCCTTCGCATTCCATCCGGAGTTGAGCGAAGACAGCAGGATTCATGAGATGTTCTTAGAATACTGTGCTAGTGTACTGTATCACTCACATTTCGCCAAATAGCTTGCCTGAATTTTCATCTACTGCGTTGTCGTCAATCGACGTAGCCACCGCTACGCCTCATTCCTCCGCCTTGCAGACTGAAAATGCATCCTGCGCTATTTGCCTGAAAGTGAATGATACAGTACACTAGTCTGTGATGCCGAGCACTTTTAAGTTTTGGCAAAATTCTGCATGCACCAGCTTGCGCGAAAGGCAGGCTGCATAGAAGGAAGAGAGCGCAGTCTGATATACATTCGAATATTGTACATAATGCCAATGAAGATTTTCCTTCCAGTTATCGAGGGTGATTAATTTGTCCTCATCGAGATGAAAGTCGAAGAGGTTGTTGCGAAGTTCGTAGGCGGCAGCATAGCGGAACAGTCCCATCAGCATCGCCTCTGTCTGCTCCCGCGGTGAGGAAGCGGTGAGGGCGATAGAACCGAATCGCTTGATTCCGGCAAACTGAGAGGCATTTCCGCGCAGCAGATCCGGCGCATCGGAAGCGGCAAGCATCTCGATAGAACTATTGTTGTAATTTAAAGTTGCCTGTACCAGTGTGTCGATGAGTTCTGTAAAGTCGGCGTCAGAGAGACAGTTTTTGACGCCGAAGTATTCGTTCATAAAGTCGTAGAGGACGAAATCTTCACAGGTGAAGCGAAGGGCAGGCTGATAGCGGGCTGCAAATTTTGGCAGAAGTTCATCGAACGAGATGCGGTGTCTCGTAAAGCTCAAGTACAAAGCTGCATAAAAGTCCGCTTCCGTCTGAAGCAGCGCCGAAAAATCGAGATTCGGCTCATCGAAATCGGTGGATGCGACCTGCGGGCAGAGCGCATCGAGAAGCCGCTCAAAGCAGACGGCGCCCCTTCCGCTCTCGTCCCTCGTGATGCGGATAGCGCAGAGCAGCAGATAGGGGTCAAAACTGTTTTCCTCTAGGGACGGAGAAAAATAGAAATCCTCCGATAAAAAGTCTGTAATCTCTGAAAAATCGTCTGCGGATGTCGGATATTTCAGTGTTTCCTGCAGCCTTGCCGGGAGTGTGATATCCTCCTTTGCGGCGGAGGAGAGAACGCGGAAGGTGACATAGGTCAAAAAGCGCTCCTCAGAGGTGTGTTCTGTATAGTCGATTAAGAATTCAGTTGGAAAAAACTGATCATAACATTCGTTCATTGCAATTCTCCTTTATCATTTTTTATGCAGTGTGATGTTGGGGCAAAAGGGGTTAATGAGAATTTGAATTGCCATATTACACAAAATAGTTTTTGCATTTGTGACTTAATGAAGGATATTAGATTTTCTTAATGTTTTGTATGTATCCAGCAACTCAGCAACAGGATGTTGCTGAGAGCCCTAGCTAAGCCTGGACGGCGATTCTAGGGCGGTTGCGGTCGCAGCCCAAATTTATGGCAAAACATTTAGAAAATCTTATATCTGTAATTCGGAACAAATGAAAAAATTATTTTGTGCAATATGACAAACACAACTTGCATTAACCCCTTTTGCCCCAACATCATGCTATGTTATCCTATCATAAGAAAGAGATTCTGTAAATGCCGGCGCGCCGCATGTACGGAATTCTTCCTGCATTCGACAAAAATAATAAAATTTTAAAACAAATCATCTCATGTTTATGATAAAATGAGCGCAAGAGAGAAGAACGCGCTCGCGCGTTCGGCGAACGGCGAATGCCGATCGTGAACCGCAGGTTCATGATAAAATGAGCGCAAGAGAGAAGAACGCGCGAGCGCATTTGGCGAACGACGTGTTTTACGAATATTGAGGAGAGAGGGATTGAGGGATGAACGCAGAGAGACGAAAGAAAAAAATACTTAGGAATCTCATATCCGTAATCTATTGTACGTTGCAGCTGCTGCTTGTCATAGGGGGAATCAAACTGCTGGAAGGGCTTTTGGAGAAGGTGGTGACGCATGAGGTTGAGACACAGGCAAAAGCGGAGGCGGAGATTATCTCCACAGAGGAAAAGCAGCTGGTGGTCGATGAGAAAGATGACGGACTTGTGGTCTGTTTAGATGCCGGTCACGGGGGAAAAGATGAAGGTTCCAGTTTCTGGGGACGCTTAGAAAAGGAGGACAACCTAAAACTTGCCAAGGCAGTCTGTGCCTATTTGGAGGAGCAGCAGATTGCGGTGGTGATGTCGCGATCTGAGGATGTTTTTTTGACGCTGGACGAGCGCTGTCAGGTGGCAAACAACGCCGGGGCGGACTATTTTGTGTCGCTTCACCGCAACAAGGGCGATGGATACGGGGTGGAGACCTGGGTGTACAGCGGGGCGAACGAGGAGACTATGACGCTCGCCGAGGGCATTATGGACGGACTTGTCGAAGCTGGAATACAGAAGGACCGCGGGGTCAAGAAGGGGACGCAAAAGAGCGAGAATTCTAACTATTATGTGAACAACCATACCAATATGCCGGCCTGCATCGTGGAACTTGGCTTTATTAACAGCTCCACGGACAACAGCCTCTACGATGAACATTTGGACAGCTATGCGAAGGCAATCGGGGATGCAATCATAAATACATACAAGCAGTACCACGGCGATGTGGCGGCAGATGGGAACAATCAGGAGACGGAGGATGGGACGGAGCAGGACGAGACCGGGCAGGGGGAGTCTTCGGCAAATGTGCCGATTGAGAATGTGGAGAGTCTGAGCGGCGAATCCCTGAGCTGGGGCATGGGAAAGAGCCGGGATGAGAAAAATCGTCCGGTGGATGCGCTGAGCGCACAGGAAAAGTATGGCTCCTATCAGGCATATTTTATAGAGGAAGACAGCCAGAAAATTTATCTGACGTTCGATGAGGGGTACGAGTACGGGCAGACGACTTCCATCTTAGACACGTTGAAAGAGAAGGGGGTAAAGGCAGTCTTTTTTATTACAAAGCCTTATGCCGAGGCGGAGCCGGAGCTTGTAAAGCGCATGATTGCGGAGGGACATATCGTCGGAAACCACAGCGTGACGCACCCGGTGGACGGACTTCCGTCGATGAGTCTTGACGCGCAGAAAAATGAGGTTATGGAAAATGACGCATATGTAAAAGAAAATTTTGATTATCAAATGAATCTTTTCCGTTTCCCGGCGGGAAAGTTCAGCGAGCAGTCGCTCGCGGTTGTAAACAATTGCAACTACAAAAGTGTATTCTGGAGTTTTGCCTATGTGGATTACGATGTGAACAACCAGCCCGATCAGACGGAGAGCCTTCAAAAGATGGAGGAGAAGCTGCACCCGGGGGCAATCTATCTGCTCCATGCCGAGTCGGAGACGAATGCGGCGGTCTTAGGGGACTTTATCGACCGGGCGAGAGCAGCGGGGTACGAGGTCGCGCCGCTCGAGGTGTAGCGAGGGCGGTCTTTGCACAAAGGCGATGTCCTCAGCAGGGGCTGAACTCATTTTTCCACAATCTGGTTAAGGATTCGGAGATTGTGACCGATAAAAATAATAACAAGATAGAAGAACAAAGCTAAGGAAGGCGCTTGATTTCGATGGAAGGAGTCCACGAAGTTGGGCGCGTTTTCTTTTGGTATGGAAAAAGACAAAGGTTTGTAGGAGGTTTGCGATGTTAAATGGCGTGGAAGTGACGAGGAGTTATGCGAGAAATGCGATTCGGGAACGGAAAAGTGAGATTTTGAACAAGCTCGAGAGCGGGGAGACCGAGGAGAAAGTGCAGATTGGAGGGGCGGCATATTCGGAGCGAGAGTGGAAAAAACTTATGGATGATATGGATCTCGCAATCGATCAGATCAAGGAGGAACAGGAACAGTATCTGGAGATGCGGGATGAGCAGGAGGCCGCGAAGGAGCTGGCGGATGAGGCGGAGGAAAAAAGGGACGATTATGTGCAGCAGCTCTATGAGAAGATGACAGCGACGGGGAGTGCGCAGGAAAAAACGCGCGGCGTGGCTTTGTCGCAGCACATGGAGGGAAAGAGAACAGCGCCGTATTCGGCATTGGCGGATGAGAATGGCGTGGTGACGTACAATGGGGTGACATTCATGTGTGACTACGAACATAATGCACTCTGTCTGGGTGATATGACCGATGAATCGAAGGTATTGAATATCCCGCTGGAAAAAGGGGGAAGTCTGAAGGTCAATGTCAATAATCTAGGGGATCTTTCCCAGGCAATCTCCATGTTTTCCCCGGAGGACATCAAGCGAATCCTGTCTGCAATCGCGACTTACGAGAAATTGCAGAAGACAGAACTGGAAATTGAGGAGGATGTGAACAGCATCGGGGAGAGTGCGGAGAGATCGTTAGAGAAAAAGGAAGTAAGTTCCTTGTGAGATACTGTGGTGGTGTGCTATAATGTCGGTAGATAGGATATTGTTCGAAAGCGGAGGGATAGGTATAAACAGCCTGTCTCATCGCAGGAAATGAAACGGCACATAGCAGGAGGAGCTTATGAATTATGCGGAAATAAAATTTTGTGACATCGCCAACGGACCGGGAGTGCGCACTTCCCTGTTCGTCAGTGGCTGCACCCATCACTGTGAGGGATGTTTTAATCAGATGACATGGGATTTCCACTATGGGGAAAAATATACGAAAGAGGTGGAAGATAAGATTATCGAATCACTGCGCCCGGACTATATTGTGGGACTGACACTGTTGGGCGGCGAACCGTTTGAACATGTCAATCAGATTGGCCTGCTTCCGCTTGTGAAGAGAGTGCGGGAGGAATTTCCGCACAAGACAATCTGGTGCTATTCGGGATATACGTTAGAGACCGATATTGCGGGACGCATGGCTAAGATGTGGCCGGAGACGATGGAATTCCTCTCCTGTATCGATGTCCTTGTGGACGGAGAATTTATGCTGGAGAAGAAGGATATCTCGCTGCAGTTCCGCGGCTCTTCAAACCAGCGCATCATCCGCGTGCCGGAGTTTTTGAAGACCGGTGAAATTGTCTGGTGGACAGATCCGAACCACAAATAGGCAGCGAAAAACTTCACTTTGCAAAAAATGTCGCTTTGTGTTATATTATATAGGTTGAGAACCCTGCAAGACAGAAAGGCAGTGCAGAAACATGGAGTTTATATGTAGTACGAGGTGGAAGTGTTATGAAATTTAATTGGAAGTTGATTGCCGCAGCGATTTTTTATGCGCTGGGCGTGTTGGGCTGGGTCTATGTCGGCGGATGGATGGTTTTGACCAGGCCGGTCAAGAGTCTGATTGTAGCGCATCTGGCGGGAAAACTGACAATTTTGAAGTGTGTCGGTGCAGTGGTACAGGGATTCCTTCTTCTGTCATTGGCAGGAGGCGTCTGGTGTATCGGCTACATGCTGAGCAATTATTTTAAAGACAAGATAAAGAAATAGAAGATTAAGACAAGAAGGAGAGCTGTCTGCCCGAAGATGAAAGGCAGGCAGTTTTATCGAATAGGAAAATCCTATTCGATAAAAAACGTTCCGCGGGGATGCGCACAGATGCGTATGGAAGATAACGCAGCGTGGTCGCATCTGGGCAGATAAGGGACAGCGACGAGTCAAAGTCGATAAGGCTTGAACAATGTGAAAGCCAGCGTTTTTAGGCGCTGACCGGTAACGGAGGCTTATAGCTTTAGAGTAAACTCACGTTTGAGTACAAAAGGGCTTGAAATAATCAGATAGAGATGCTATAATCATACAGACAAAGGTAGTCGTTTGAAGGAGGACAAAAGAATGATAGAATATTCATTATCAGAATGCGAAGAACTTGTAATGAGATGTATTTGGGATAGCGAGGGGGATGCTGGTGTTCAGCAGATTACCCAGATGGTAAATGAGAGATATCAGAAGGAATGGAAACAGCAGACAGTTTCAACCTTTCTTGTGCGCCTTGTGAAGAAGGGGTATACTGATATGTACAGAAAGGGAAGATGTTTTTATTACCATCCAAAGGTGGAGAAAGCAGAATACTGTGATATGATTTTAAGAGATTATGTTGAGTTCTGGAATCATGGAGATATGGCTGCCTTTATCTGTGATCTCTACAAGAACGGCAAACTGACAAGTAAAGAGAAAAAAGCGATTAAAGAAGCAATTAACGACTAAGGATGAGAACACCGGCAGGGATGCTGGTGTTTTTTTATCGAATAGGAATTTCCTATTCGATAAAAAACGCTCCGCGGGGATGCG
>CAZBUW010000069.1:0-15893 GCA_964495195.1 uncultured Roseburia sp. | reverse complement strand
CAACACCTAGAATAAAAATATAGTATTGACAAAAATATATGGAAATGTAATACTGTAATTAGATTACGTAATCAGTTATATTATTATGCAAAGGGGGGAATGAGAGTCAAACAGTAAAAATTATGTATGAACCAAAGATGTCTGAAAAGTTAATAAGAAAAAGAGACGAAAAAACATTTATTGAATTTAAGGAGATTAAACATTATGGTAAGAAATATACTGAAGAAGGTAAGTGGCTTATTAGTGGCAGGCGTAATATTAGCAGGAACTGTGGGAATGAATACAACAGTATTTGCTAATAATTATACGGATTCAAATTTTTCATTTAATATGAATAATAAGATGAGATGTACAAATGCCAGAGCAAAAACAGATACGAGTAAATTATATATGAAATGCAATTCGGTTTCTATAAACAATGCAACATATACAGCGCATGCAATTGGAACAAATTCTACAAGCGCTACGGGCACAGATTGCTCTCGTGGATATACATATAATTTTGGAGCTGGAACAGCACATTATATGACAAGCTGGGTGAAAGAATCAGGATACAAATATGCTCGTATAGGGGCTTCTCCAAACTATTCATATTCATATACTGCTTCAGGAGTATGGAGTCCGGATAATTATAATAAGTATTAAGGAGAGATTGCGTTGGTAGTTTGGAACGCGATAATTTATGGGGTGGTACATCGTTTTTTTTAATAGATTTAGGTTATTAAAAAAATGGTGTACCACAATTTTTTGAAAGGGGTCTAATAATGAAAAACAAAGTATTACTTTTATGCACCTGTATTTTATTCCTTAGTGGTTGCGCCAATACCGATGAAGGAAATCAGAGTACAAATGCGGATGACGAAACGCAGCAGGAATATGAAAATGAACAGAAATATGTGGTGAAGGATAACATCTTTGATGCTGACGAAAGTGTTGAGGTGGATGGAATTTCCTATCAGATTATCAGCATATCCAGCGGAACCGAGCTGGGGAATCATAGGAAAGAAGACGTGAATTATTTGACGGATGAAGTGGATGAGGATGGAAATTTTCTTGGAAATAATCGATTTATCTGGATAGAGCTGGCGACAAAAAATGAAAATGAAACAAAGACGGAAATTGTAGTCTCTTCAAATGGGTTTTACTGTATTGGCAGCGATTGGGAGATTTTTGAAACAGGAGCAGAAGCGGTATATATTTCGCCGAAAGATACTTCCTTTACGAAGCCGTCGGAGGTATTTCACTGCATACTTGAGCCGGGGGAAACGCGAAATATTTGTCTGGGTTATTGGATTGATAAAAAGAATGTTGACGGACATTTGTACTATGGAATAGGACATTCCGGCTCTGAAATAGATGATGTGAACAACAAGTTTTTGGATGTGGAGGAATTCTGGAATGAAGAATGAATTTAGAACGGAATTTTACCGGGTTATGCACAGTCCGGGAATGTTGTTTTCTCTATGCGTTGGAATTGTGATTGCAGTGGCACAAATTCTTTTTGATACGGTTCCCGTTTTAAAATATGTAAATGGAGGAAGCTATCCGCTCTCTGCATTTGCAAAGTGGATAGGCGGAGATAATACGTCGTTATTTGCAACAATGTACTATTTTGTCGTTCCGATTTTATGTGCGATTCCGTTTGCAGGTACGTTGAAAGAGGAAATGGAAAGCGGATATACGCAAAATATAGTTACACGGGTGAAAAAAGAATCTTATTTTCGGACAAAATATATTGTCACTTTTCTTTCTGCGGGCATCGTGGCGGTTGTTCCATTGCTTGTGAACTTTCTTTTCACGGCAGAACTTTTGCCGATGGTAATTCCGCAAGCGAATACAGCGCTATTTCCAATCTTTAGTTATAGCCTGTTGGGAGATTTGTTTTATTCGCATCCGCTTGTGTATCTGATGTTCTATTTGTTATTGAATTTCGTTTTTTTGGGATTTCTTACGACTACGGCGCTTATGGCAGCATTTATCTGCGATAATGTATTTACTACGGTATTAGCGCCGTTTATTCTCTATCTTTTTCTCTATGCATTCACGCAGATTACAGGATGGAGTGGGATATGTCCGTTCGCATTTTTGCGGCCGAGCCAGCCGATTCCGGCAGATGCAGCTGTTATTGTTGTTGAGATAGGTTTATTACTCGTAGCGGGGGGAATATTCGATTGGGTTGCAAAAAGAAAAGAAATTTACTGAAAAATGGAATTGCGGATTCTGATATAATTACGAGCGTAAACACTACAAAATCCGGCATTGTCTTTGCTGCAATCGCGGTTTTTGGCTGGACGATATTTAGCTTGATTACCAAAAAGCAATTTTATCAGGAAGTGATTGGAGTTACTTTTTCAAGGGCAGACAGTTTTGTAGTGATGGACAACATTGTGATAAAAGGGTGGGTATTATTCCCAATTGCGCTTCTCTTATTTGCTGCAATGATAGATAAAAAATCCACACAGATTTTGATAAGGGCAAACAACAGAACTGGCATTTTGAGACAGGATGTAAAAAAAATAGCGCTCAGTTCCATTTATTTGACCGCGGTAGAACTTTTGGCGATTGCGATGACAAACGGCTGCCTGACTAAGGTGAAATTAAACTGGATGGAGCAGTATTCTGTTTTCTGGAAAGCGGAGGGCAGCGTATACGGCGGTAACATTGTGTATGGGAATGTGGCGGCAGGATTTGTACTATCTACCTTGTTGGAATTTTTCTTTTTGGGAATCGTATTTTATACTGTCTATATATGCTGCAATAAATTAAGAGTATCCTGCATGGCAGCAATTGGACTGATTGTGTTAAGAATCGAACTGCGGGATTATCTGGGAAGTTATGGAATCCAGTATGAGCAATGGGGTCATGTGAATTGGAAATGCGCGCTGTGTGGTTTCGCTTTATTGTTTCTTTTCCTTTGTATTTGCAGATGGCGGATAAAGAGAAAAGATTTCTTGGAAAAGTAGGAGCAGAAGATGAAAAACAAATATGAATTTATTCTTTTTTTTCGGAAAAACATCTGGAAAATCATGGTAGCGGTCATATTGCAACTGTTTATGGCGTCGACGGTCATAAGCGAGACGGTGCAGAGTCAGGGAAAGTTTGATTTTTTTCAACTGTGGATAATGTCTTTTGATGGAAACAGAGAATATGTCAGATCGGAGATGGAGCCGTTTGAACTTCCGATTTTGTGGATAGTTTTTCAACTATATGCGTTGTTTTTAGTTGGCGACAACTTAGTGGAGCAGTTGCAGGGATATGGAATGCAGCAGTTTTTGCGCTGTAAAAAGCGTAAGAACTGGATGATAGGCAAAACAGTAACCTCTACATTTGTAATTGTTATGTATTATTTGTTCTATGCGCTACTTCTTGAGGTTTGGGCAAAAATGAACGGAGGCGCGCAGTTTTCACCGGGAGCAGCTTGGTCTTTTTCGTGGAAGTATCTTGCTGCGATAATCGGATTGCCGATGCTGGTTTCCCTCACATTTTGTTATGTCCAAAATGCAGTATGTTTGTTGTGGAACCCTTATGCTGCATACATAATTTCCATCGGAATGCTTATCATGTCTTCCTATTGGAAAAACAATCTGCTGATTGGAAATTATGCGATGCTTATGAGAAATCAGATGTTCCGTGAGGATGGGGTGTCGACGGAAAACGGAGTGGCAGTCTGTCTGCTTTACAGTGTTTTGGCAGTCGGATGCGGCATGCTTTGTATCAAGCGGTATGATGTGCTTGGGAAAGGAAGGAAATAGAATGGAAATTGTAATAGAAGGCTACACCAAAATAATCAAGCAGTCGAAGATTTTAGACCAAATTTCGGCAAAGATGGTCAGTGGGAATATTTATGGATTTCAGGGGGTCAATGGCTCTGGGAAGACAATGCTGATGAGAGCGATTGCAGGGTTAATCCTGCCGACGGAAGGCGGGGTTACGGTAGACGGAGAAAAAATCGGAAAGGAGATTTCTTTTCCAGAGAGCATGGGGATTCTTTTGGAAAATCCGGCCTTTTTACCAGGGTATACGGCGTTTGACAATTTAAAATTGCTGGGCGCTATCAAAAATAAGGTGACGGAGACACAGATTAAGGAAGCACTGACGCTGGTAGGGTTAAATGCCGAAGATAAAAGAAAGTACCGGAAGTTTTCACTCGGAATGAAACAGCGCCTTGGAATCGCGGCGGCAATCTTTGAAAATCCGGAACTTATTATTTTAGATGAACCGTTCAATGCGTTGGACGAAGCGGGATGTAATCAGATTACAGAGTTGTTGATGAAGTTGAAAGCGAAGGGAAAGCTGATTATTCTCTCCTGTCACAATAGGGAGGAATTAGAAGCACTTTCCGATAAAATCTTTCACATAGAAAATGGAAAATTATCGGAGGGGAAAGTGCGATGAGGAAAAAAATGTTTGCACTCGGTACGCTGTGTGTTCTTTT
The DNA here is from genome assembly GCA_964495195.1 of uncultured Roseburia sp. Classification (GTDB taxonomy): domain Bacteria; phylum Bacillota; class Clostridia; order Lachnospirales; family Lachnospiraceae; genus Roseburia. The sequence continues at coordinate 11,458 of CAZBUW010000069.1, read as the reverse complement.
GGCATGTGCACTGCGTATCGTCTGGGTGAATCAGGAGTATCCGAACCCGGACGTAGCTTCCGTCGGGTTAAATGAGTCTTTGGAGTGTGGAGCGTATTCCGTTAAACTTGTCTTGTGGGAGTGGTTTGATGGGGAGGTATTAAAGGAAATTGCACCTGATTACAGTGTATTGAGCAATGCAGATGGAAGTGACTATGATACCCAAAAAGAAAAAGTTGCACTTGCAACAATCGAAATCTGCAAGGAAGTAGAGGGCGATGTGCCATTTGATTTTACCAGTGTTACGTTAGAATCCGGGGCATGGAATAATCAGTGGGACAATGTGATATTTGAAGCATTAAACGGCGAGGACTGTTATAATATCATGTTGGAAAAGGGAGAAAAAAAACAGGTAATTATTCCTGTCATCCTGTTTGAAATGCAGTTTTCAGAAAGACAGTGGAAAAAGGTACAAGAGAGGGAATATCATATAGTATTTTCGAACTATCCTGAAAAAAAAATGATTTCTTACTAAGGCTTACCATTAAAACATCCGTTAGAATGCCAAGGGAACGGCAGAGTCTGGAAAGGAATAAGAGGAAAGCCATGTTAAATTTTTAATAACTAAAAATTTATGCCGGTAATTCCGATATATATATCAGCTATGGATGGCGCAGGTTTTCTAGGGAACGAAAAATGCGCCATTTTTGCGAACCGGAGCGGAAGGAGAAGCATATGAGAATTGATCAGGCAAATATTTTAGAAGCGCTGCAAAAGAGCAGTCAGGAGAATCAGGAGAATACCATTCTTCCGGCAAAGAGCGCTACGGTGTCAAAGAGCGACGAGACCGGAAGTGTTGCAGTCAATATGTGGGAGGCGACCTACGGGAATCCCGCAAAAAATTCCAAAGAAGAAAAGACATTTCTCGAACAGTTAGAGCAGTCTATGAGCATGGATGTCGCGGATCGCAAGAATCAGATGACTGTGCTCTCCCATACCACGTCCGCAGAAGACTATAAGGAGATGGAGGAGGAGGGATTCTCCATGCACTCCACGGAGGGACATACCATTGTCACGGTGACCGATAAGATCAAAGTCGCAATGGCAAAGGGCGGAGCCGATGTCTCCTATGGGGACGGAATCAGCAGCGAGGAGATAGAGGAGATTACCGGGAGTGCAGCGGTGGCAAACCAGATTTCGAGCGCGTTAGAGGCTGCAGATCTCCCGCCTTGCGATGAGAATGTAGAGGATGCGGCGGAAGCCTACGAACAGGCGATGGGATTAGAGAATCTGAGCGATGGCGCATTAAAATATATGATTGACAATCGCTTAGAGCCGAGCATCGCCAATCTGTATAAAGCGGAGTACAGCGGAAGTGCAAGCTATAACGGCACGCAGAGTGAGGAGATAGACTTTGATGCACTTGCTGCCCAGATGGAGCAGACGATAAAAAATGCGGGACTGCCGGTCAACGAGCAGACGATGGCGGACAGCAGGTGGATGATTGAGAACCAGATACTTTTTACAGCGGAGAATCTCGCCTACTTAGAGGAATTGAAGAGCCTGCAGCTCCCGGCGGACGGTACGATGGTCATTTCGGCGATGGTTACGGCGGTGGCGGAAGGGCAGCGGCCGCAGGATGGAATGCTCCTTCCGGGATATTCCATCAAGGATCAGGCGGAGCGCGCTGTGGAGATCATCGGGGAGGCATCCGATGAGGATTTGGTCTACCTCATCGACCATGAGATGGAACTCACGGTTCAGAATCTGGAGGAGGCGAAGTCGCACCGCGGTGAACAGAAGAACAATGCAACTTACACGGAGAAGGGGCTTGCACTTCTGACGGCGCAGCGCCAGTTGGAGGAGACGCGTCTGGCGATGACGACGGAGGCAAACCTCGCCCTTTTGAAACAGGGAATCTCCATCGACACAGAGCCGCTTGAGATGTTGGTGGAACAGTTGAAAAATCAGGAGCATGACTACTATGCCCACCTGCTGGCGTCCTCCGGGGTGGAAGCGTCCGAGGAGAATGTATCGCTTTTTGCGGAGACGACGGCAAAGGTTCAGGAGATGGCGACAGTTCCGGCGTACGTGCTTGGAATGAAGACAGCGGATGTCTCAAATATCGAGGGGGTTCACGAGGCGGGAACTGCGCTGAAGGACACTTTTGAAAAAGCGAATGAGAGCTACGAAGCGCTCAAAACGGCGCCGCGCGCAGACATGGGGGACTCCATCCAGAAGGCCTTCCGGAATGTGGATGACATTTTAAGAGACCTCGGTCTTGAGACGAGTGCGGCAAATCAGCGCGCCGTGCGTATTTTAGGATATAACAGCATTGAGATTACACCGGAATCCATCGCTGAGATGAAGGCGGCGGATGAGGAGGTGCAGCGTGTTTTTACAGGATTGACACCGAAGGTTGTAGTTGAGATGATTCGACGGAATGAGAATCCGCTCGATATGGATTTTGCGACGCTCAACGAGACGATTGCGGAGATCAAACAGGAGACAGGGGAGAGCGACGAGGAGAAGTTCAGCAAATACCTCTGGAAATTAGAGCAGAACAGTGAGATCAGTGAGGAGGAGAGGAGTTCCTACATCGGCATTTACCGACTGATTTCCCAGGTGGAGAAGACGGACGGCGCGGCAATCGGCGCGCTGGTTCACCAGGGCGCGGAGCTTACGATGCGCAATCTGATGACGGCGGTACGCACGGAGCGGCGCGGCAGTGTGGATGTCACAGTGGATGAGAGCTTCGGCGAGATGGAGGAGTTTACGAAGGACGGTCTCTCCGTTACGGAGCAGGTGGAGACCGCCTACCAGAGCAACTGCGTCAGGGACGTATTTGAACAGATGACACCGGAAAATATGAAGCAGGTTCTCGCGACGGAGGAGTGGCAGAATATGACGCCGGAACAGTTGAAGGAAGCGATGGAGCAGGCGGAGACCTCGGGGGAGGATATTACCTACTACAAAGAGCAGATGCAGGATATTGAGGCATGTTCGAGAGCGTCGCAGGACGTCTACGATATGCTTGAACATTTTCAGATTCCGAATACAGTGACGAATATTCTCGCTGCGCAGCAGTACATGCAAAACCGCAACGATGGATTCCGCAAGCTGTTCGGTTCCTATGAGAATACGGATGAGATTACGCAGGAGGATCTTGAACAGATCAAGCAGGATATTTTGGAGCGGTTCGCCGAGGCGGTTAAGACCCCGAAGGAGATGGCGGAGGCACAGGAGCAGCTGGCGGAAGTCGCGGAGCATGTCCTCGAGGGCATGGTTGTAATCGATGACAATGTGAGCAGCGTTGACCTGAAGGCAATGCGTCTTGTGAATGCGCAGATGTCCATCTTTGCGGAGCGCGCAAAGGAGGAAAACTATGCGATACCGGTGTTAGTCAACGGCGAGGTTACCAACGTTGAATTGAAGATTGTCCGTGGCACGAAGAAAAAAGGCTTTGTCGATATCATGATGGATATCAACCGCATGGGCAAACTCGCCGCAAAGTTTCAGGCGAAAGAGGAGGGCATCAGCGGGCTGATTGCGACGGACAGCCGCGAGACGAGCGATCTTATCGCAGGACACGCCGACCTTTTTGCGGAGGCTATTCAAGGGACAGAGCAGGAGAATGTCGATTTACGCTGCACGTTTACCGAGCATTTAGAGCTCGACCATTTTTCTGCGGGCGATGAGCATGGCGTGGAAAAAGAGGATGGGGCAGAGAATGCGGACTATGAGATACAGACCGGCAGGCTCTACCATATCGCAGAGAGCTTTATCCGCGCCGTGAAGGAGCTGACAGCGTAGAACTATGTTTGTATGGCGAAGGAACTGAAGGGAGGCAAATCAGAGATTCTGGTTTGCCTCTATGTAATTCAGGATGCCTTTGCAGATGGCGTCCACTAAAGTGTCCTGATATTCCGGTGTGATAAGGAGGGCAGCCTCCTCGGAGTTACTTAAGAATCCACACTCCACAATGACGGTAGGTGAGCTGGTCTTTTTCAGAAGATAATAGCTCTCGTTTGCTTTGGCGGCTCGTTTGTTGTCCGGGTCTGCGTTCTCAATAAGGCTCTTTTGTATGGTCTCTGCGAGCTCTTTTCCCTCGGCGGACTGTCCGTAGTAGAAGACCTGAGCCCCCTTGATATCCTCGGTGATATAGCTGTTTTGGTGGATGCTTACAGTAAAGAGTGGCTCGGCATCACAGATGAGCTTGCAGCGCTTTTGCATATCCTCCACTTTCTTGTTCGTGGACGATTCCGAGTAGAGACCGGAGTCGTCAGTCCGTGTCATCACCACGTCAATTCCTTTTTTGGTCAGTTTTTTCTCCAGTTTTTTGGCAATCGCTAAGTTTACATCCTTTTCAAGCGCGTCGTTGATGCCCACTTTTCCTGGGTCGATACCGCCGTGTCCGGCGTCGACGACAATGCGGAGGGCATCCTTCTCCGTATTCGTGCTCTGGGTCAGTTTTGCACCGTTCCGCGCGAGCAGAAATGCAGCAAAAAGAATCAGGATTCCCATGAGAAGTTCTATCTTTTTTTTCATACAAAACCCCCGGGGTTCGCTTAGTGGTATTCTATGCGAACCCCGGGGGAGTTATGATATTCTTAGTTGATGTACTTGATGATGGTGTCCCAGACGGTCGGATCTTCCAGACTGAGCTTCCAGAAGGAAGCGCCTGCAAGGTTGTTCTCCTTCATGATTTTTAATTTTTCTTCGATGGAGGTGGCATCCTCCACCCAGATTTTATAGACGGAACCATTGTTCTCATACTCTGCGTAATACTGTCCGTCTGCTTCGGACCATGCGGTCATGGCGTTGTTGACAGAGATGAGATTTTGAACTTCCTTCATGCTCGCGGCATAGGAGTCGAGGTCGAATGCACCATAGCTGTCTTCCTCCACGTCTTCGGCATCCTCGGTCGGGGTCTCGATCCAGACTCTCGCGTAGAAAGGAATGCCAAGAATCGTCTGGCTGGCAGGAACTTCTTTTAAGGTGTTCGTCACGCCGTCGGAGACGAATCCGATAGAAGCCACGGAACCTTCGTCGGAGCCGTAATAGTGTTCATCGTAGGCCATGATGATGATATAATCTGCGAAAACCGCCTGTTCTGCGCGGTCATAGAATGCAGTGTAGTCGCTCGGCACATAATTGTCCACCGAGAGGACGAGTCCGTTGTTGGCGCATTTTAAGGAGAGCTCACGGATGAACTGGATGTAGGAATCGCCCACCTCCGCACTGTTTAACGCCTCCAGATCTACGTTGATTCCGTCTAAGTTGTATTGGATAGCGGCGGAAATCAGGTTGTTGATCAGCGTCTCACGCCTTGAAGTGTAGGTCAGGACTTCGGCGGTGTTCACATCCTCATTCTCTAAGTTGGAGACGAGAGCCCAGACTTCCACGCCGTTCTGATGGCAGTAGTTGACATAATCAGAACTTGCGAGGGAAGCGATGCCTCCGTTGTTGTCATTTAAGTAGAACCAGGTCGGAGAGATGACGTTCATCCCCTTGGTGGCAGAGAGCACAGAGGCGACCTGGTCGTTTGCCGATTGGTTCGTCACCTGATGCCATCCCATACTGATTGAAAAATCTTTGGTGATATGCGGGTGAACCTCCTCCACAAAATCGCTGGTGCGGGTTGCAGTCTCCGTCTTTCCCATTCTCTTATTCTGGACATAGCCGATGATGCCGTCGGTTGTTGCGACTTTAGACCATGTCTCGTCTGTCTCAAGCACCGTTAGAACCGTGCCCTTTGTGAGGTCTGCAAGAATCGGGCTCTTGATGCCGCCCTTATGACGGAGCTCTGTATCACGCTTTATGGTTGTAGTTTGATATTCGCCAAATTCTGTTGTCAGCAGCACGCGGTTCGGCGCTTCGCAGACTTCGTAGACGAGGTTTGTGTACTGAGCGATAAAATCGATAGCGACATAGGCGGTGTCTGTATCCACCTTGACGATGGTGTGGGAGAAGGAGTTTTTGTTCTTAGTCACATAGTAATCGCTGCTTTCCGCATCCACAGAAATCAGGTCGGAGGCGGTGACATAGAGCAGTTTGTTCTCCCGGGAATCCCAGTAAAAACGGCTGTTTAAATATTCCTGAACGGTGTTGATATCGAGGTAGGCGGTTCCGTCAATCTGTCTTGCGGTTACATCGAGTACCTGATTGTCTAAGATGAGTGCCACGTCATCCGCACTTGAAAGATTATAATATTCGGTCAGTTCCTCATGTTCCTTGCTGGGAGTGTATTTTTTGATGATGCTGCTGAGGAGAAGAATCAGCACGATCACAAGAATCAATGCTCCGGCAGTCAGAATCGGCATAATTTTTTTCTTCATGTAAGCTGTCCTTTCTTATTATATACGATTATAGGCGATTGCGAAACTCTAAATTTCTAATATGGTCTGTATTGTACAGCGACAATAAGAAAAACAGAGTTTCGCAATTGCCTAAATAAACGATACACCTATTGTAGCATAACCAAATGTATTTTCAAGTTTTTTGCGCGAAAAGAAGCTGTCCGTCCCAAGGGAGTGAACAGCTTCTTTCGTTCTTTTTATCGTGTTGTACTTGCAGCAATGATTGTGCATTGAGGAACTGCTTTCACAATCAGGCCCAGTGTAAATCTGAATTAAAAATTAAGTGTCTCGTATCTTGTCAAAATGTAATTCTTTTAACACCCCCTCGTCAAATATATAGTCGCGCATATAAAGGTTCTCTTCGCTCATACCAACTTTGCTGGTCACATGATCGGGCGTACTGATGAGCCCCTCCAGCCAGATGGTAATGCCTTGATTTTCATAAGATTGCAACTCTAAAAAGAGAGTCTGCATAAAATCTTTACTCAATTGATATCATCCCCATACCTGAAACCAAAAGGAATTATCTCCGTGGGCAAATAACCCGGTTGCACCGGTCGTGATATATTAAATTGCATTATGATGTGCCGAGTGAGGCAAACGCAAAGCCTGTCTACGGATGATATACAGTGAGGGAGCCGTCTTCTGCATCGTTTTCGTCCGACGCAGAGTCTGTCAGGCTGCCGTCCGGATCCGCTGTGGAATCAGGGGCAGAATCAGAGCCTGTTTCGGAATCCGTGGCAGAGTCATAACTGCTCCCCTCACGAACAATGGTTTCTTCCTGTAAAAATACCTCCAGATGGGATTCCAACTGTGTTCTCTTTTCCGCTTCGTCTTTCACGGTGAAGAAGTTCACAATGTTGGGGTCCCACTTCATTAATGTAAATACGTCGGGATTGACGGGGTAGTCCTTCTCGGAAGCTTCCTCGAAATCCAGCTCGTATTTGGTGACATAGATTGTACAGTCCTTGTAGGCATCCCGGTCATACCGGGCGCTTGAGAGACGCAGCAGGTCCTCCTCTGTCAGTTCCAGCCACAGACCGTAGGCCGAAGTCTCGTCCACAAGAAGTTTTGATACGGTCTGCTGTGAGATGACGATATAATCTTCACCGTTTGGAAAACGGATGCGAAGGTCAATCAGGTCTCCCGCAGAAATCCAGGACGGGAGCGTCAGATCGGTCAGTTCGATAAGACGTCGGTCTAACGGGTGCGCCCCGGCATCGTAGAACATCTCCTCCGACAGGACGCTCCCCTTTTTCAGAGCCGTCTTTGCGGAGAGACCTACAAAGGACTCACCGGATGATGGCAGTGAGAGTTCTGTGACATCCTGTGTCTTGGCGATGACTTTGATGCAGTCCTCCTCCTGAATGGTATCCCCCGCATTCAGAGAGGTGTTCAGCACCCAGAGGGAGACACTGTGGTAAGTGTCCTCCAACTCCCGGCAGGAGAGAAGTTCATGTTCTAAGGCATGGATTCTGCTTCTCGCCTGTATCAGCACAATCAGAAAAGGAAGTGCGCAGCAGAGGACTCCTGTAAGGACTGAAATCAGAATAATTTTTTTGCGGTTTCGTAAAATAAGAACGCCCCCTAAATCAGATTCTCCAGGAAGGAGAACAGATTCTTTTCAAGTTGAAATGGATTGGCAATAAAGGGAATTGCCCGCAGGGGGAGGCGCTGGTGCAGGGAAAATTCCAACAGATCCGCTCTTGATCCGAATAGAGCCAGACAAACAGCATTTCCACCGAGCTGTTGTGTGGGTTGACGGACCGATAGGAATTCCTTATAGACCCCGCTTCTCCAAGGGGCGAGACTTCCCACGATAAGCTTCCTGTCGCAGCGTTGAAAATCACCGGGCGATGTCTCCGCCGCCGCACCGAAGTCGAAGATAACGTAATTGTAATCCTGATTGTAGAGTGCAGGAACCTCCGGGATCGGAAGGGCGGGATAGTAATCGACACCGTAGACGGAGAAGGGGGACTGGCTTTCAGAATCCCCAATCCGCCGGAGTTCACCGGTGGAATTCAACTCTGCCAGAGCAGTCTTCGCGTGGTGGAAGGAGCAGCAGTAATTGGCAAGTGCAATGCAAAGATGTGTAACTCCCACTCCGCGTTCTACTCCGAGAATACCGATGGTGATAAGTTCTTTTTTGTCCCTCTTTTGCCAAAGTGAAATGGGATAGGACCTCCTTTCTGTAAGCCGAGTAAGTCGAGGCAGAAGCTCTCTTTCTCCCTTGTGACCCGCAACGGGTCACAGTCGAGCGGAAAACAGTAGACCTTCCGGTCGAAATGGTGCGCGAGCTTTCTTGCCGCCTGCCGGTCTCCATAGTTGCAGACGAAAAGAGCGTGATTCCGGTACTGAATCTGTTCGCCGATTGCGTAGGTGCGGTCGAGTTCCCAGTCGCGGCTTCCCATGACAAAAATCAGTGTCTCTTCGTAATCTAATTCTATTAATGATTTCCTGTACACACCATAGTCTTTGACAAGGATGTCCTCCGCAGGAACTTCGGACGCGATACCCTCTCCAAAGTTCGGAACCGCCCTGAAGTATCCGCGGCTCAAAGCGTTGCCAGAGCAGGAGAAGGAGTGCCGGCCAGACAGTTTTCCAAACTTCTGTGCGGGGTCTTTCTCCTGATAGCAGCTCCGGTAACCGTTCTTGTTCAGAACGGATACGATGGAAACGGCAAGGTGGGTGGCGCCAATTCCGGCTTCACTCGAAAATACGGCAATTTGTTTAGAGAGATGCGGCTGACACATATCCTTCTTTAGACTGAGCAAGGAGTCTCTGACCTCCTCCGCGGAGGAAAAGCGCTGCTCCTCGGATTCCGCAGTGAGTGTCTGTATAATGTGCAGCAGTTTTGGATGGTAAGAAGAACGGTTGCCGTTGACTAGAAATGCAAGCACTTTCCCAAGGCTGTACAAATCAGAACGAATAGAAATTTTTTGCCCCTTTTTCACTTCAGGGGCGGAATATTCTTCTGTACCATAGAACGCATGATTATTTCCGGCTTCAGATAAAAAAGCCGCAGCGCCAAAATCAATGAGTTTTACCGAATCTGTGCAGACTAGAATATGTTCCGGCTTTAAGTCCTGATAGATAACCGGAGCCGGACGAATGCTGTGAAGATACGATAATAGCTCACAGAGTTCAATGCCTGTCTGAATAATAAATGTCTCGGAAATAATTGGTTGATGAAGTACAAAGACTTCAAGTGAGTCACCCTGGAAATATTCCTCGATGAGATAGAAAGAACTCTCATCCTCCTCATAATCGTACAAAATGGGGATTCCCGGATGCCTTAGAATCTTCAGAAGTCTGGCTTCTGAAAGATACGATGAAGACGGTGCACAAGATTTGGGGATACACTTGATGGCACACAGTGTCTTCAGTTTCAGATGTCTGGCGAGATAGACGGTACCGGTGGAACCGGAGCCTAAAATAGATAAAATCTCGTATCTGCCAAACAGTTGCGTTGTTGTTATTGTCTTGATTCGCTCCCTTCTGTCGTGTCGGTCGCGCATCTCTTGCATATCTTTATAGCATGAATCAATTTTTTCTGCAAGCCCTTTTTTTCAAAAAAAAATTTTTTGGCAAAAAAGTACAAATTTAGAAATATTTAATAGCATGGCATACTTTACATTGGAGGGGCATTTGATTATAATAGATTTACAAATTGAGAGACAGTGATGATGAGACTGTGAGAAAGAGTGGCTTCCGAGAGGAAAGGAATGGTTTTATATGAAGATTGAAAAAGTAAGTGACAATCAGATTCGTTGTACATTGACGAGAGAAGATTTGGCAGATAGACAGATTAAGATTAGTGAATTGGCGTACGGAACCGAGAAGGCGAAGGCCCTGTTCCGCGATTTGATGCAGCAGGCGTCGAACGAGTTCGGATTTGAGGCGGAGGACATTCCGCTGATGATTGAGGCGATTCCAATCTCGGCAGACAAGATTATGCTTGTAGTGACAAAGGTGGAGTACCCGGAGGAGTTGGATACCCGCTTCTCAAAATTCTCAGAGCCGGATGATGGCGACTTTTTCTCAGAGACGCTCGGCAATGCCGGAGGCGGACTCGAAGCGGAGGGGGCAGATGACATTTTAGGACTGTTCCGCAAGATTCAGGAGGAGCGCAAGAATGCGTTAGAGCAGGCGAATGCAGGGGTTGATGCGAAGGAGCAGACAGCCAAAGGAGAGCAGGGGAAGAAGCAGAGAGAAGGGGCAGAGATCACGGTTCCCGTGGATATCACCAAGCTTTTTGTGTTCCACAATATCAATCAGATTGCACGGCTCGCACATGTGCTCAACGGATTTTATCAGGGTGAGAACGATCTCTACAAGGATCACAAGGCACACAGCTATTATCTCTTGGTGCATAAGAGCAGCCAGTCGCCGGAGGAGTTTAACAAGGTCTGCAATATTTTGTCCGAGTATGCGAATCAGGTCAGCTATTCCGCCGGGGCGGAAGCTTATTTCAGAGAGCATTTTTCTCTGATACTGAAAAATAATGCGGTGCAGACTTTGGCGGAGCTGTAGATTATGAGTAACAGTTCAGCCATAGCCCATGCAGTGTGTGAATCATGCTAGCATGAAAGAACACACGGAATGGCGCGGGCTGTACGATTTTGACAGAGCAGAATTTCCGGCAGCGCCTGCCGGTGAATTTATAAAAAACCGCGGGAGCGCGTGGTATCCGGCTGTCCATTCGACAGGCAGGGTATCGTGCGCTCCCGCGGTTTTTGCTGTTGGCGATCGTATTATGCGAGATCTTTTGCAAGGAAATCGTTGATTTCATTGACTAAAGCATCCGGGTCAATACCGTGTACCATAGCGGCCTCCTCGATCGTCTCCATCTGGGAAGACGGGCATCCGAGGCAATGCATACCGATATTTAAAAGAACTGGTGCGACGTTCTGGTCGATCTGAAGCAATTCACCGATCATAGTTGATTTGGTAACCTGAGCCATGTTTATTCCTCCTAAAAGTAGCTATTTTCAGACTTATTATGTCCAAAGATGTGGTAATTATAATACGAAAACGCGCAAAAAGCAAGGAGACATTGCAACATGCTAGGGTTGTTTCACGAAGGCCTATCAGTTAATGTTTTGATCTTGTGGCTCACA
>CAZBUW010000068.1:0-16077 GCA_964495195.1 uncultured Roseburia sp. | reverse complement strand
TCTTAAGTTTCCCATATATACAATTCTTGTTCGTGAAACAACCCTATTCTTTTTACACCATTTCATAGATTTCATCGCACAAAAGCCCCCCAATCTCCCCTGTCACAAAATGGTTTGAGAGATCCTCTTTTGCCTTTACCGCAACCTTGACGTACTCCTCCGTATAACCGGTAAAATAGGTCTCCCCGCGGTATTCCATCGTCTCCTCCATGAGAACTTTTACTTTCTTTCCACAGTAGTAATCACGGAACTCTTTTGACATCTCGCGCTCAAGTTCAAGGAGCGCGGCACTGCGCCGTGTCTTTTCCTGCTCCGGAATCTGGTGCTCCATCACAGCCGCCTTCGTCCCCTCCCTCTTCGAATACTTAAAGATGTGCATCTCATAAAAATGGATTCTTTTTAAGAACTCTTTTGTCGTCTCAAATTCTTCCTCCGTCTCACCCGGAAAGCCGACGATGACATCGGTCGTTATTGCCGGATGAGAAAAATAAGCGCGGAGAAGTTCACATCCCCTCTCGTATTCCGCCGTCGTGTACTTCCGGTTCATGCGAAGCAGGGTGTCGTCGCACCCGCTCTGTAGGGACAGGTGGAAATGCGGACAGATTTTCGGCAGTTCGGACAGACGTCTCACGAACTCCTCTGTCATAATTCTAGGCTCTAAACTTCCCAGACGGATTCGCTCAATTCCCTCCACCTCATGGACTGCCTCAATCAAAGCCAAAAGATTGGTATCAAGATCCACGCCGTAGGAACTCAAATGGATTCCAGTCAGAACAACCTCCTTAAACCCATGTCCCGCAAGGCGCCTCACCTCCGTCACGACATCCTCCATCCTCCGGCTTCTGACCCTCCCTCTGGCAAAAGGAATGACGCAGTAACTACAGAACTGGTTGCACCCGTCCTGCACCTTTAAGAAAGCTCTCGTGTGCTCCGCCGTCTTCTCCAGATAAAGTTCCTCATACTCCTGCTTCTCGTGGTTAATATCACAGATACTGTGTGTGCTCTTATGATTTTTCTCGTACTCCTCTATCAGCGAAACAAGTTCATGCTTTCTATTATTTCCAATCAGAATGTCGATGGTGCCATCTAAAAGGGCCTCCGCCTCCTTCGTCTGCACGTAACATCCCGCTCCCACCACAATGGCATCCGGATTCATTTTTCTCGCTTTGTGGAGCATCTGTCTTGATTTGCGGTCCGCCATATTCGTGACCGAACAGGTGTTGATGACATACACATCCGCAGTCTCGGAAAACGGGACAATCTCATACCCCGCGCTCTCCAGACTCTGCTGCATAGCCTCCGTCTCATAGGCATTTACTTTACAGCCTAAATTGTGCAATGCTGCTCTCTTCATTTCTCTATCCTTTCCGTTTCATTTTTTTATATCACAGTTCAGCCATATCCAGCATGGTAGCCGAATTCATGCAAGCATGATTCGTCCACCATACTAGATATGACTGAACTGTTGCTAAATTGTTGTAAAATATATGTTTTCTTATTGACATTTTCTGAAAAAAACATTACTATTATAGTATCACATAATTAGTTCATAAGGAGGCTTTTTACATGAAAACAGTACAGATTTCTTTAAATTCCATTGACAAAGTAAAATCTTTTGTAAATGCTATTACACAGTTCGAATTTGATTTCGACTTGATTTCTGGAAGATACGTCATCGATGCCAAATCTATCATGGGGATTTTTAGTTTAGACTTATCTAAACCAATCGATTTAGCGATTCATGCAGAGACAAACGTAGATGAAATCATGGAAGTTTTAAAACCATATTTAATCTAATTTTTTTCAGTCGACACACAAACCACAGGAACTATTTCCTGTGGTTTTTTATGTGCAATGCCGCGAGTGGAAATCCTGCCTCATTCGCAGCGGGCATGGCGGTACTCCACTCTGCCCGATTATGATTCGATTGTCTGCAAACTTATCTGTTTTCTCAAAAGCCCGCCTGACTAAGACTCTGCTTCCACGCGGATTACCTCTGTCGTATCAATCGCGGTCTGCATCAACTCATCAATTTTTTCCGCCAGTTTTAACTCCGATTTTTTGATAATATTTAAGTTCGGTTTTGTAACCGGATGTTTCGCCACGAAGATGGTACAGCAGTCCTCAAACGGAAGGATGGATGTCTCGTAGGCATCGATTTTCTCCGAGATTGTGATTATCTCCTGCTTGTCAAAACCAATCAGCGGACGGTATACCGGCATTGTACAGGCATCGTTTGTCGCCGCGAGGGACTGCATGGTCTGGCTTGCCACCTGCCCGATACTCTCCCCTGTGATCAGTCCGAGACAATTGTTCTCCTTCGCAAAATGTTCCGCTATCTTCATCATGTAGCGGCGCATAATAATCGTCAGCTCCTCGTGCGGACACTGCTCATAGATATAGAGCTGGATGTCGGTAAAATTGACAACATGAAGATTGATTGGTCCCGCGTACTTCGCGACAATCTTCGCGAGGTCAACCACCTTCTGCTTTGCGCGCTCAGATGTGTATGGCGGTGCATGGAAGTAGGTTGCATCGATTGTAACTCCACGCTTTGCAATCATGTATCCCGCGACCGGGCTGTCGATTCCTCCTGACAAAAGAAGCATTGCCTTCCCGTTCGTTCCCACCGGCATTCCGCCAGGCCCCGGAATGATGATGGAATACACGTTAATCATATTGCGGATTTCCACGTTGATGACCACTTCCGGATGATGCACATCGACACTTGTCTCCGGAAACGCATCCAAAATCTTCTCGCCGAGAGCCGCATTGATTTCCATCGACTCAAGCGGATAATTTTTTCTGGCGCGTCTCGCATTGACCTTGAAAGTAAATTTTTTGTCGGCGTACACCTTATCGACGTAGGATACCACCTCCTCCGCCAGCTTCTCGAATCCCTCGTCTTCTAAGAGGACAACCGGGCAGATTCCCACGATACCAAATACACATTTCAAAGCCTCGATGACCTCGTCGTAATCGTATTCGCTCCTGGCATCCACATAGATTCTCCCCTGTTCTTTCCGGACAAAGAATTCTCCCTCTACCTTCTTTAACGCATGGTTAATCTGGCTGACCAACGCATCCTCGAACAGGTAGCGGTTCTTTCCCTTGATTGCAATCTCTGCATATTTGATTAAAAATGATTTGTACATTTTTTCTTCCTTTCCTTCTATCTGTTTCTTAAAACCCGACTTTAATGTCTTGTGTACCTGCGGAGCTGAGGTATCACCTCCGCCATGCACGCAACGGCATAATCAATCTCCTCTTTTGTGGTGTGCACGGAAAAACTAAAGCGCACCGTAGAGTCGAGCAGATCACTCCGCAAGCCGATCTGCTGCAGCGTCCTGCTGACGGACGGCTTGTTAGACGAGCAGGCGCTCCCCGCTGACACATAGATGCCCCTGTCCTCTAAGGTGTGCAGCATGACCTCGCTGCGCACGCCGTCCACACTGACGGACACCACATGGGGCGCTGAATCCCTTCCTGTTTTTCCGTTGACCGAGACGCCCTCAATCTGTCGAACGCCCTCCACAAAATGCTGTTTCAAATCATACATGCGCTCGATCTTCTCATCAAAATTTTCGTAAATCTCCGCAGCCGCCTCGCCGAGTCCTGCGATTCCAGGTACATTCTCCGTGCCGGAGCGCATTCCCTTCTGCTGTCCTCCGCCGTAGATGATCGGCTTGATTTTCGTCTTGTCCTTCACATACAAAAATCCCGTCCCCTTCGGCCCGTGAATCTTATGGCCGCTCACGGAGAGCAGGTCAATTCCTAATTTTTTCGGACTGATCCGCAGTTTTCCATACGCCTGTATGGCATCTACATGAATCAGGGTATTCGGATTTTTCTCATGGATGATGCGGGCAGCCTCCTCAATCGGCTCGATGGTTCCAATCTCATTGTTGACCATCATAAGCGACACCAGAATCGTCTCCTCGCAAACAGCGTCCCGCAGCTGCTCTAAAGATACGATTCCATTCTCATCCACGTCGAGATAAGTCACACGAAATCCCTGTTCCTCCAAAAATTCCATCGGGGCTAAGACGGATGCATGCTCGATGCTTGTCGTAATCAGATGCATGCCCGCCCTTTTATTGGCAAACGCCGTTCCAATCAGCGCCATATTGTTTGACTCTGTTCCCCCGGAGGTAAAAATAATTTCCTTCGGCTGCGCTTTTATGGTCTTTGCAATCTTTTCCTGCGCTTCTTTGACATACTGCTCCGCGTCTACGCCCATCATATGGAGGGAGGACGGGTTGCCGTAATCCACCATAAATACCTGCTCCATCTTTTTTCTCGCGCGCTCGCTGCATCTTGTCGTCGCAGAATTATCTAAATATGCTTCCATCATTTACTCTCCAATTCATAAACCAAAATCGAAAGTGCCACGATTCCTGCCGTCTCGGTTCTAAGAATCCGTTTGCCCAGAGAGAGTAACTTCATGTCACCTCTCACCAGTTCAATCTCCTCCGGCGCAAATCCGCCCTCCGGCCCGATGAATACCGCGATTGACTGTCCCGGTTCAATCCTCGAAATCGTCTCCTTCGTTGCTTTCATTCCACGCTCATTCTCATAGGGAACCAGCTTGATATCCAAATCCTTTGCGAAGGCTACCGCTTCCCTGTAGCCAATCGGCTGCTCTACCTGTGGAATAAGGCTGCGCTTTGACTGCTTTGCAGCGCTCTCCGCAATTCCCTGCCAGCGCTTTGTCTTGCTCTCCGCCTTCTTCGCGTCAAGTTTTACGACACAGTTTTTCATAACGACCGGAATGATTTCATACACCCCGAGTTCCACGGCTTTCTGGATAATCAGTTCCATCTTGTCCCCCTTCGGCAGACCCTGGAATAAATATATTTTATTTTGTAGTTCAGTCCCCTTCTCATCCCTCTCGAGAATCGCTGCGCGCACAAAGGCATCGTCCACCTCGCTGATCTCGCAGAAATAGTCCTGCCCGGACTGATTGCTGACTCTGATTTTCTCACCGCGCTTCATACGGAGTACATTTTTGATATGGTTGACGTCGCTTCCCTCGATCAGGACAAAATCATCCTGAATCTGCGTATCTTCTACAAAAAACTGGTACATATCTATCCTTTCGCAACTCCTAGTTCTTGCGGGCCGTAATGTTGACCCATTCGCCCTGATGGTTGATTTCGACAATCTCAAGACCCGCTTTTTCAATCGCCTCTTTGACCTCGTTCTCCTTGAAGTCAATGATTCCGGAGGTGATGAAATAACCGCCCTTTTTCAGGCGTGCCGGAATGACCGGCGCCATCGGAATGATGACATCGGCCAAAATATTGGCAACGACAATCTCGTACTCTTCCGTGCCGACTTTCTCCTGCAGTGCCACGTCATCAATCAGGTTGCCGACGTAGAACGTGCCAAGCTCTTTTTCTAAATGATTGACTTCCATGTTCGCGTAGGTCGAAGTCATGCAGTCCGGATCGAGGTCGGTTCCGACCACCTCTCTTGCGCCCAATTTCAGAGCGACAATCGAGAGAATTCCGCTTCCGCATCCGACGTCGAGCACCTTCGGATGGCCGCCCTTCACATATTTGAGCAACTGGCGGATACAAAGCTGTGTCGTCTCATGTTTTCCGGTTCCGAAGGAGATGCCGGGATCAATCTCAATCAGGAATTTGTCCTTATCCTCCTCCTTGAGTTCCTCCCAGGTCGGTTTAATCAGAATATCCTCTATGTAAAAGGAGCTGAAATACTTCTTCCAATTGTTGATCCAGTCTAAATCCTCGGTCTGATCCGAGGTTATGACACCGCTTCCCACATCGACGATTTTGCGCAGTTCTTCGAGCGCAATCTTCACCTGTTTTAAAAGTTCCCCCTGGTCACTCCCGTCGTCCTCGAGATAGAAACTGACATGGCTGATTCCCTCATCCGGCGGAAGCTCCGGCAGAAAATCGATAAACATGTCCGCCTGATCCTCCTTCGAGAGCGGAATGTTGTCCTCAATCTCCACACCCTCTATTCCTAAGTCCATCAGCATGGAGCTCATATAGTCCTCCGCTGCTGTTGTCGTCTCAATTGTATATTTATTCCATTTCATATTTTTCTTGTCCTTTCTCATATGCCGTCGCAAGGCACACAAACTCATTAGACATACTACCACAAAAAATCGCCGGATGCAAACAATCCGGCGATTTTGTTTCTATAAGGACGCTAACACTTCGATTGCTTCCGTGTTGAGAAGCTGTTTGCCGTGTTCCTTGATATAGGCAACACGCGCCTCTCCGAATTCGTAGCGCTTTCCATATTCCCCCGTCACAAATGCATAGGACTTAATCTCATCCTCCGTGAACTCGGTAAAATCTAATATCAGCTCATACTCATCCCCGACACGGTAAAATTCACTGAACGGAAGTTTTAATCCCTGGCTGCTCTTCGAGAACTGGATAACTTCATTCATCGTCGAAAAGCAGAGACTGCAGACTCTTCTGCCCTCATACTCCTCCTCCCGTGCCCTCGACCGGGGCGTTCCCTTTGTCGTATCCTCCTGCTTTGCGGCTGCCCTGCCGTTCATCATCTGTCGTATCGTATCGACAATACTTTTTATCTCTGCCTCACCCTCTGCACCGAAAGTTACCGCGAGCTGGTGATTTGGCAAAAGTTCTGCCTGAACCATTGGAGATAGCTTTTCAAAGCGAATATTCTCTGTCTCTTCAACGACCTCTAACACTTCCTGCATAAACTCCTGCGTCTTCGTCGTGTCGCTGATAATCTCATCGATTTCAAATCCCATATCATTGATTTCTTCCTCAGACAAGGTGCAGCGCACTGTATATTCTCCCAATCTCCTTATATCCATACTCATCTCACGCCCCTTTCTGCATCATTTATCCTTCGCTTGTTCTCGTTTTCGTACATTTATTGTAACCCGAAATGACTTATCTATCAATTCCCCATTTTTTCCCTTATTGTTGCATTTTTCGAGGGAATATCTGCCGATTTCTAAAAGTTCTGACGATAAGCGGTATCACCATCAAAAACCATATGACCGGCTCTGCCCATATGATGCCCCAATATCCCGCCATTTTTACAAAAGTGAAGGAAAAAACAATTTTTCCCACAAGCTCAATGAAGCTGGAAAAAACCGGTGTCTTATAGTCTCCGAACCCCTGCATGGCATTTCGCAGAATCACAATGAAGGCGCATACTGTCAGAAACGACATATCAAACGCTAAATAAGTCCTGCCCCAGTAGATAATCGCTTCGCTGTCCGTACTTGCGATAAAACGAATCAAATCTGCCGAGATGGTGTGTGCCATGAGAAAAACAACAGCACTCCACACCGTCCCCAAAATCAGTGTGTGCTTTAAGCCAAGCCGGATCCTGTCGTACTTCTTTGCGCCGTAATTCTGGCTGCAGTAGGTCGCCATCGCCGCTCCAAGCACGCTGATCGGCAGCACCCAGATTTCAAACACCTTCCGCGCCGCTGTGTGCGCGACGATAATATCCGTCCCTAACATGTTGATTCCCGTCTGTAACACAAGGGTTCCAAAGTTGACAAAGCAGGACATAAATCCCATCGACAGACCGCTCTGATACATCTGCCCCACCAGCCCACGCTCAAGCCGGAACTCCTCCCTTCCCACATGTAGAATCGGGAAGGATCGCCGGATGTGAAAAAGACAGAGAACCGTCGCTAAAAGCTGGGCGAGAACCGTCGCATAAGCGGCTCCCCGCACGCCCATTTTTCCGCCTAAAATAAAAACGTAATCCAATACGACATTGGAGACGGACGCCACGACGAGAAAAATCAAAGGCGTCAGGGAATCGCCGATGGCTCGCAGACAGTTCGCGCAGATATTGTATGCAATCGTCACAAACATTCCCAGAATCAGAATTTCAATATAATCGTGCGCCATCCCCGCCTGTCCCTGCGGCACATTTAAAAAACTCAAAATCTTAGGCAGTGCAGGCATTACCGCCGCCACGATGACCGCCGCCGTGAGAAATCCGAGCGAGATGGTGGCCGCCACGCTCTCTTTTAATCTTTTTTCATCACCGCTGCCAAAATGTCTGGCGACAATCACGGAAAATCCCATGGTAAGCCCGTTAAAAAAGCCGACTAAAAGGTTATAGAGCACAGAGACAGAACCGACCGCCGCGAGCGCTTCCTCCCCTAATATACTGCCCACAATTTTCGTATCAATCAGGCTGTACATAATCTGGAACAGATTTCCGAAAAAGATGGGAATTGCAAAAAGCAGAATGCAAAAAATAGGTTTCCCCTCCAGCAGACTTTTTTGTTTTTGATTCATTTTAAGTTCGTACCTTTCTTCCTCTTGACTATTTTTTTACTTTGTTTTAATGTACATTCAAAGACATTTTTTATTAAGGAGGTTTTTTCATGGAAAAGATTGCAAGTTTTACCATTGACCATATCAAATTAGAGCCGGGAGTCTACGTCTCGAGAAAGGATCATGTGGGCGCTGAAGTCATCACGACCTTTGACATCCGCATGACTTCCCCGAATGATGAACCTGTCATGAACACCGCTGAGGTTCACACAATCGAACATCTGGCTGCCACTTTTTTGCGCAACCACAGTGACTACAAGGACAAGACCATCTACTTTGGACCGATGGGATGCCGCACCGGATTCTATCTCCTTCTCGCAGGTGACTACACCTCCCGGGACATTGTGCCGCTCATGACAGAACTCTTCACCTTCATCCGCGACTTTGACGGAGAAGTCCCGGGTGCGAGTGCGAAGGACTGCGGCAACTACCTTGACATGAATCTGGGCATGGCAAACTACCTCGCCAAACGTTTCCTAGAGCAGACGCTCTCCTGCATCGACGACGCACACCTGAACTATCCGCAGTAGGCGCTTGTTTCAAAAAAGTCTGCCGTGTGTTGCGCAGCCAGACGCACCTGCACAAAAATCTGCCGTGTGTTGCGCAGCCAGACACACCCGCACAAAAAACCTTGCAACATGTTACATTGCAAGGTTTTTTACTGCCGTGGCAGCCATCTTATTCTTCTAACGCCTTTTTCAAAATATCATATTCCCGATTAATCTCCTGCAACGTCGTATTGTCGCCGGACATGTTATCAGGATGGTAAATCTTGATCAATTCCTTGTATCGCTTCTTTAAAGATTTGCTGTTGCAGACACCTGCAAAGAACTGTTCACCGGCAACGACATTTGTCGTAGATTCAGTCGTTGTCCGCTCATATTCCTCCACAGAACGGTAAAACCGCTTCTTGCGCTCCATCTGTGTCTTCTCGTCCGCGAGCTTCTTCCACTCATCCTCGAGAATCTTCCACTTCATCTCGAACAATTTGCGTTCCCGCTCCATCTTCTCATCTTCAAATGCGATTCGCTTATCTTCCAGCATCTTCCGCCTAAGAAAATCATCACGTTCCTTCTCAAGTATCTTCTTCTGTCTGGCAAGATCTTTTCTCTCTTCCTGCAAGTCCTGTCTCTTTCGTTCAATCTCTACCGTCTCTTGGAAACACCAATGCTTAAAGGCGGCCTGCTGGTCCTCAGCCGATATCACAGACTGTTGACCCATTACAACCCTCTCCTTCTCTGGTAAAAATATGTCTTATTTAGGAATATGATACTACAATCTCATTTTGCTGACAATAGGCATTTTTCACTAATCGTTCTTCATCTGCTTTTTCCTTGAGATACCTTCGCCCACGAGAACTCCGACTCCTGCTAAAAACAACAGTGCAAATCCCATCCACGGCGTATCGTCCCCGGTCTTTGCAGATTTCTCCGCCTGTGCTCCGATTACGATTGCATAGTCGGAAGCATGTTGGAAGGTGAAATCCGCGGTTCCATCCTCTCTTACTACCCCCGCATTCATAAGATTCCATTTTCTGTCTTTGTCATAATAGTAGAGCGTTGCCTGCTGTCCTTTGTACTGCGCTCCGAGAGAAACTTTTAAGGTCGCTTCAAACCCGAAGTCTCCACTGTGTGTGAGGGCAAGCTGCACCGCCTGATTCTCCCCCGCAACTTCCTTTACCGCCGTCTGCGGGATATTCTGTGCCCCGACAACTGTCTCTAAATTGACTTCCACCGGTTTTCCGGCAGTAATCTTCTTACCGTTTATCGTCCATGCATAGGCGCTGTTCATGGAGAGTACCACATCGATATCAAAGCCCTTTGCCGCCGAGAGAATCTCCGCCGGTACAAAGGTAGCACCCGCCATGTCGATTGTCACTCTCGATGTCCCGACCTTCTGTCCCTCCTCTTTTAATTCTTTTGCTTTTTCGATTATATTTGTAATCTCATTTACCAATACAGCGATATCATCCGCTGAGATTCTCCGCTCTGTCACGCCAGCCGCATTGATACTCTCTGTCACGCGGGACACTTTCTCCGCCGCCTGTACCTGTACCACTCCCGCTGCCGATGTCGTAACCTCCACCTTGGAATTGCCCGGCTTCTCCGGCTGTGCCGGTTCGGTTGGATTCTCCGGCTCGCTCGGGTCAGTTGGATTCTCCGGCTCGCTCGGGTCAGTTGGATTCTCCGGCTCGCTCGGGTCAGTTGGATTGCCCGGCTCGCTCGGGTCAGTCGGGTTAGTCGGATTGATTGGCTGGGTCGGTTCGGTTGGGTCAGTCGGGGTGCCCGGTTCCGTCGGTTCCGTCGGGTTGCTCGGCTCACTTGGGTTGCTCGGCTCATCCGGTTCGGCTGGCTCATCCCCTGCCCCCTGTTTTATAAGGGAGACATTTGAGATTGCGATATCGCCGGCACTAGCCCCGTTGATTAACCCCATTGACAATACAAATGCCGCATTTTTATCCGTGTCGTGCGACATGCTGATTGTGCACTCACATTTTTTCTCCTCGCCCGCTTTCAACTCAAAATCGCTTCCGCCGTACCATGCATAATTGTAATCTTCTCCCAACATTGCAAAGCGGACGGTGCGGTCCACACTTGATTTTAATTTAAATGCGACCTGATAGGTCTCACCCTTTTTCAATTCGATTCCATACTGTTTTAACTGTACGCTGTAATCCTGTGTTCCAACGTCCGAGATGTGATAGATCAAAGATTTATCTTTCACCTCCGTCGTGGCGGCACCTGATTCGCACAGGCAGATGTTCCAGCCGTCGCTTCCCTGTTCAAATCCCGGGTTAAAAATGTTGTTCGCAGACGGATTTGAAATCGGCTCTAACACAATGTCGTCCACATAGACATGGTGAAGTTTCTGAATCTGAATTCCATCCACGGCACCGAGTGAAATACTCAGCAATGTCGCCGGGTCTGTCGGCTTATCCATCTTAAAATCCACAGAATATGTCTGATATTCTTCCGTCAGATTCACGATTTTTTCCCCGGAGTACGGCGTCCAGTCGTCGTCGCTGCTTCCATCCCGCTGAAGGGCGAACATCAATTTCCGGTCTGTTGTAGAACGCGCCTTAAACTCCAAGTGATACCACTGATTCTGTGTCAGTTTGATATGGTCCTGTTTTAGCTGAATCTTCCATGCCGCATCACCGGTGTCTTTGATTTCAAAATCCATCGCAGGATTGCCACCGTTGCTCAAAGAATCCACACTGTACTTTGCATTGGCGGAACCATCCACGTAGGAACCTGTAAATCCCACAGTTCCCGCTGAGAAATCGCCGTTCTTGATCAGACCATCCTCCACAACACGCACATTATCCAAATATACTGTATCGGCATCTCCCAGATAGAACAAAATGTCATCATTGTCTGCATTGATTGTCTCATCTGTCGTAAAACGGAACGAGTACTGTGTCTTCTCCGTCGTAAGCTCTGTCGCATATTCTTTTCCGGCAACAACAGCTCTTAAACTTCCGCTCTCTTTCGCCTGCGCATCAAAAGTGAGCACATAATTCTTGCCGCCCACAAAGGCGAGCTCCTGCTGACCCGCTGTCGCTCTTGTCTCGTCCTTACCGTTTGAGACAACTTTCAGCCTTCTTCCGTCGGAAAAACCTGTGACAGACACTGTGGCATCTTCCGCTTTTGTGATATCCCAGTATCCTAAATGTCCACTTCCCTCCTGAAAGCTTCCGTTGTAGACTAAGTTCCCATCTGCAAGAACCGTCTTCTTATCGTATGCTCCCGGCTCCGCATCCTTAATCTTTTTGACTGACACATTACTGATGTACACAGCGGCACTCGACGCGGTATTGCCGAGGTTGTACTCTAAACGTCCGTTTGCATCATCGTCATCCGTCATGGTAAAGGTATAAGTATAAGTCTTTTTCTCTGTGGTCAGATCCACCTTAGTATCCGCCAGATATCTCTGATAGGAGCGATCCGGTGCAGATACATCTACAATCATAGTTCTGTTTTCGTCCGCATACGCATCGAAGCTCACCTCGTAGGTAGCGCCCTTATAGATTGGGAGCTCCGGCTGCACCAACTGGACACTGTAATCCGCCGTTCCCGGCTTCTGCGTCTCGATACAGATTTTGTTCTCTGCAATCTTAGCGTCCGCCTCTCCGCCTAACGCTGTCAAAAATTTCCAATCGACATCGTCTGTCAGATCTTCCGCCGCTGCAAATTTTCCGTTGTGAATATAGTTGCCCTCGGCATCCGGCTCACGGTAGGTAACCTCTTTCACCGGTTTTTCCACATTTTCATCGTACGAATCTTTCTGATAGACTCTGACATAGTCCACCTCGTAGGTCTGATTCTCAAACGAGGTCGTCTCGTCCGGATTGCCGACCCAGCTTCCGCCGACCGCCAGATTCAAAATGATGTAGAACGGCTGGTCGAACGGCGCCGGATAGGTCAGTTCGCCCTGTCCCGGCGTCTTTGAATACCAACTGCTCTCCTCATGGTATTTGATTCCGTCCACATACCATGTGATTTTTCCCGGCTCCCACTCACAGGTAAATATATGGAAGTCCTCTGCAAAATCTGCTCCCTGTGTAACACAGGTTCCCTGGCTCTCCGCGTGCGGATTGCCGTAGTGGATGGTCCCGTATACTTTTGACGGGTCCTGCCCCATGACTTCCATCGCGTCAATCTCCCCGCAGCGCGGCCACTGTCCGTAAATGTTCTCATCATTTGCCATCAGCCAGAATGCCGGAAGATATCCCTGTCCGCTCGGCACCTTTGCCCTGACCTCAAATTTTCCATAGGTAAATGTCTCTTTATTCTGTGTACTGATTCTTCCCGATGTGTAGGAAGTCGTTCCATCCTCATTCTGTGACTTGATCGGTCTGATGACCAGATTTCCATCTTTTAAGTAAATGTTATCTTCTGAATCGACGTACTCCTGCCACTCACTGTTTACCCAGCCTGCCTCATGTGTCTCAACATTCCACGCACTGCGGTCTAATGCGGCTCCGTCAAACTCATCCTGCCATACCAGACTGTACGCTGCATCCTCCTGCACTCCCGCCTGCCTGGCATCCGCACCGGCCTCCTCCGGCGCGGTACTCTCCATGGCTAATCCATGACACGGCGCTGCAGTTGCAACGATTGCTGTAGTCAGAATTACACTCACCACTCGTCTTATCTGTTTCATTCCCTTTCCTCCTCCATTGTTCTGGAACTTCTTGTATTTCGTTCCACTCTATTTTCATCGAAAAGGGAATTTTTTTATATCAGATTCGTCTATTTTATATAAAATTCATGCCGGAACATCATTTTTTTTATGTAATAACACAACAAGGTAATCACATTTTTGATATCGCGTTTGAAACATTTGACAATTCATCCGTTCCTGCATCATTTTCAGCAGCAGGCATATTGCGCTCTGTATCCTGCCTCGGATTATCATTTGAGGCTTCGGTGGGCTTAGAGATCTCTAAGCTCATGGTGGTTTCCATTCCCCCGACATTCATCGTCGTCACAAGCACTCTCGAACCATCCGGCTTCACAATTATTTCTGTATGGGATTTCGATAACGTACTTTTTGCATCATCAAATTTTTCTGAAGTATTCCTCGTTGTTCTTCTCGCTCCATAGCCCGCCTGATAATTTGAATTAATTCCACCAATGACTGCAAGTTCAAACAGATTCATGCTTTCATCCATTTTTGCGATATATTGTTCCATCTCCTTATAGTTTCCGCCTGCCGCCAACCCTTTTATATATCGAAAAAACTGAGAATTTATCTGATACAGATAGCGCGAATAGCCGATTTGACAACGTGAACTAAAAAAAGGAATGGCGAACCATTCCTTTTTCTTGTTACATATCATCAAAAGATTCCTTCAATTTGTCCATGAATCCCTTTTTCTTTTTTCCTGTTTTCTCCTCAGAAGCATTTCCTGCCCCCTGTTCTTTCTTCAAAGAGCCTCCTGTCGCCTCGTCGAACTGGCGCAGCAATTCTTTTGCCTCCTGGCTGAGCGAAGTAGGAACCTGAACCACAAGCGTCACATAGTGGTCACCGCGCACCGCCTTGTTGCGCAGGGATGGAACTCCCTTCCCTTTCAGACGGATTCTCGTATCTGTCTTAGTGCCCGGTTTCACTTCGTAGAGAATGTCTCCGTCCACCGTGTTAATGCGGATTTCTCCTCCCAATGCTGCCTGCGCATAACTGATTGGAGCCGTAGAATAGATATTCACGTCCTCACGCTGGAAAATCGGATGTCTCGACACAACGACTTCCACCAGAAGGTCTCCCCGCGGCCCGCCGTTGACACCCGGCTCCCCTTTCTCGCGAATGCGGACACTCTGCCCGTTGTCAATGCCGGCAGGGATGGATACCTGAATCTTCTTCCTGCCTGCAATATATCCGGTTCCGCGACAGTCTCCACATTTCTCTTTGACAATCTTTCCTTTGCCGCCACACTCCGGACAGGTCTGCACATTCTGCACGGTTCCGAGGAAAGACTGCTGGGTATAGACGACTTTTCCTTTGCCGCCACATTTCGGACAGGTCTCCGGGGTCGTTCCCGGCTTTGCACCGGTTCCGTGGCAAGTCTTACATTCGTCTTTTAATACCATCTCAATCTCTTTCTCACATCCAAAGACAGCCTCCTCAAATGTGATTCTGACGCTGGTGCGAAGGTTTGCGCCCTTCATTGGTCCATCATTGCTGCGCCGGCGTCCGCCGCCAAAAAAGTCTCCAAAGATGTCCCCGAAGATATCTCCCATATCCATACCGGAAAAATCGAATCCGCCCGCTCCGCCTGCACCGCCGTCAAATGCTGCGTGTCCAAACTGGTCGTACTGTCTTCTCTTGTCCGGATCACTCAGGACACCATACGCTTCCTGCGCTTCCTTAAATTTCTCCTCGCACTCTTTATCTCCCGGATGCATATCCGGATGGTATTTTTTCGCCAATCCGCGAAATGCTTTCTTGATATCCGCGTCAGAGGCCGACTTCGGAACGCCTAAAACCTCATAATAATCTCTCTTATCTGCCATAACTTTTTCCTCTAACATAAACGATTTAGCGCTGCACCTTCCGGTGCAGCGTCATCTGTTACATTCCCCGATTTCAGTTCGCCATTTTCGCAAACTCCGTCAATAGGAACTCTATTATACCTCTTTATAGTCTGCGTCCACCACGTCATCTTCCGGTGCGGAAGCTCCTGCGTTTGCTCCGCCCATATCAGGACCTGCTCCTGCTGCTCCCTGAGCCGCCTGAGCCTGCTCATACATCTTAGCAAATACTTTCTGTGCACTCTGAGTCAGTTTCTCATGAGCCGCTTTCAACTCAGCGATATCTGCGTCTGTCATCTCCTCCGCATTTGGATGTGCCTCTAAGAAAGATTTGATTGCATTCATATCAGCTTCCACTTCGTTTCTATCGTTTGCATCGATTCCGTCACCAATCTGATCCAATGCCTGCTGTGTCTGGAATACAAAGGAATCGGCATCATTTCTTGCATCGATTGCTTCTTTTCTCTTCTTATCCTGTGCTTCAAACTCTGCTGCTTCCTTAACTGCCTTATCAATCTCGTCATCGGACATGTTCGATCCTGCTGTGATGGTGATGTGCTGCTCTTTTCCAGTTCCTAAATCTTTTGCAGATACATTTACAATACCGTTTGCATCGATATCAAATGTTACCTCAATCTGTGGAACTCCACGGCGTGCTGGCGGGATTCCGTCTAAGCGGAACTGTCCGAGGGACTTGTTGTTTCTTGCAAACTGTCTCTCAC
>CAZBUW010000067.1:13913-16693 GCA_964495195.1 uncultured Roseburia sp. | reverse complement strand
CTGAAGTCTCACGACCTCAGCGATTTTTCTTTGGGGACTTTTTTTACAGCCCCTTATGCTTTTCAAAATAGAATGGTATTCGTCACATTTTTCAATTCTGTCGCAATTTTGATTCCGCGGTCCTCCATAATTTTGCTTGCAATCGCAAGGTAGTCGGGCAGTTTGGTGCCTGCCATCGGCAGAAGCCGCAGTTCGGAAGTCTCCCAGTCGACAAAGCCGCCCTCAAAAAAGGAATCTAAGTAGTAGCGGCGTATGCGGGGCAGATCGGGCTGGTCAGGCAGACCGGAGTCGAACCATTCAATCCATTCCGCCATCTCCGCCTCCTCCACGCGGTATTTTTTCTCCTTTAAGGTGTATCCTAAGGAGCCTCTTCCGGCTTTGTACTTTTTTAAGAAGGACAGAAGAAAATCAAAGCGGTCATTCAGACAGTTTGTGGCGGCATCTTTGGCGCGGCAGTAGTTGCCCGGCGGGCATGGCATAAAGTTGCCCAGCGAGAAAGTGAGTGCCGCATAGCGCTCTAACTGGGCGAAAAGTTCCGCGCCGATACATTCCCGGTATTTTTCAAAGGCATCAAACTGCCAGAGCCTGTGGGCAAGGTGTTTGGCAAATGACGGATTGGAGCCGCATTCGGTCAGCTGACGCATGGCTTTGCTCAAATAGACTTCCTGGATTGTCTTTTTTCCGAAGGGGGTGTTCACAAGTTTGGATAAGTAATAGTCGTTTAAGGTAGTAGCTTTCTGCTGTGTCGCCTTCGACCAAAAAGCATGGAAGGAAAAAATGCGGTCTACTGCAATTGAGCCATCGTGCTCTATAATCTCCCATTTTAGTGTGCGGAAGATGTCGAGAATCTCGTCACATTCGTCGCAGTCGAAGGGATGCGTACTGGTCAGATAGTAGGTGATGCAGTAGCGCAGCCAGTTTTTGATTGGACTGTCCTCCTCCATGTAGCGGAGATGCTCATATTTCTGATAGACTCTTTCTAATTCCGGATAGCGTTCCGGCGGAACAAAAAAAGGTATCGAGCAAAAATTAAAGTCGTAGGAATATTTGATTTCTGTTTTCTGAAAATAGGTTACAAGATTAAACTCATGTGTATGATTCATGGCGGTTACCCCTTAAAAATTTTCTTGTATCTGTTATCATCTTAGTATATGATAGTTTGGTGTGCAAGAATTCAGCCGAAAAAAGTCTTTTGAAGGAGGTTAAAGATACGATGAACCGGAAAAAGGAAAAGGAAGAAAAAAAGAAAGAGATATCGTTTACGGAAGGTTCGGTATTTCGTGCAATTATACAGTTTGCGATCCCTGTGCTGGGGGCGCTGATTTTACAGGCTGCCTACGGTGCGGTCGATCTTCTTGTGGTGGGAAGGTTTGGCGATGCCGCGAGCATTTCGGCAGTCGGCACGGGAAGTGCATTTATGCAGATGGTGACGTTTGTCATCACAAGTCTCGCGATGGGCTCTACGGTCATCATTGGGCAGCATGTGGGTGAGAAAAAACCGAAGGAGGCAGGGGATACGGTCGGAACGACAATACTCTTGTTTGCCGGAATCGGAGTTGTGGCGACGGTATTGTTAGAGCTTTTCGCGGGAAAGGTGGCATCGCTTTTACAGGTGCCGGCGGAGTCTTTTGATTTGACTGTGACCTATATCCGCATCTGTTCGGGTGGTGTTTTGATTATCATCGCGTACAACGTCATCAGCGGTATTTTGCGGGGCATTGGAAATGCCAATCTGCCGTTCCTTTTTGTCGGGGTTGCCTGTGTCGTCAACATTGTGGGTGACTTGCTGCTCGTCGGCGTATTTCGGATGGATGTTGCGGGAGCTGCGATTGCAACGATTTCTGCCCAGGCGGTTTCCGTTGTCATCTCTGTGTATGTACTGCTGAGAGAGAAACTGCCGATTTCCTTCTCCAGAGAGCAGTTTCGCATTAATGGGGGAGAATTAAAAAAAATATTGAATGTCGGGGTGCCGATTGCCGTGCAGGAGACCATGGTGCAGATTTCGTTCCTCGTCATTAACTCTATCATCAACGATATGGGACTTGTGCAGTCTGCCGGTTACGGGGTGGCACAAAAGATTGTATCCTTTATCATGCTTGTTCCGTCGTCCGTCATGCAGAGTGTCTCCGCCTTCGTCTCCCAGAATGTGGGGGCGGGAAAGTTACAGCGTGCAAAGTCTGGATTTTATACGGCCATGATTACAGGCTGTGCGGTGGGCTGCGTGATTTTTTGTGCGGGATTTTTTGGCGGAGCAGGGCTGTCCTCCATCTTTTCAAACGACGCAAGTGTTATTGCGCAGAGTGCCAGCTATCTGAAGGGATTTTCCATCGAGTGTATTTTGACGTGTGTTTTGTTCAGCAGCATCGGATATTTTAACGGAAACGGAAAGAGTATGCCGGTTATGATTCAGGGGGTGACATCCGCCTTCTGCATCCGTATCCCGGTATCGATTTTTATGTCGAAACTGCCGGACACTTCCCTGATGATGGTGGGATTTGCAACGCCGATTACAACCGTGTACGGAATCCTCTTTTTCCTGATCTGCTTTCGAATCTACCGGAAAAAAATCTAAAAATTTTTGCAGAAAAATAAAGGATATTTGATTGAAACGTCGAATTATAACTATGTAGGTTGTGTAAATAACAAGGAGGAAAATCCTCTGTTCCTGCAGGGGGCGCAAGCCATGCAGGCATGGCAGGCATTTTGCTTCGCAAAACAAGGAGGAAAATCCTCTCCTCGTCCAAGGGGACTCGGATTTTGCTTCGCAAAACAAGGAGGAA
>CAZBUW010000067.1:0-13813 GCA_964495195.1 uncultured Roseburia sp. | reverse complement strand
AATCCTCTGCTCCTGCAGGGGCAGTCGCATTTTGCCTTCGGCAAAACAAGGAGGAAAATCCTCTGCTCCTGCAGGGGCAGTCGCATTTTGCCTTCGGCAAAACAAGGAGGATTGCATGTCAATTCGAGAAGAGATTGAGAGAATGGAGCGGGAGACGCTGAGCCCATATGCTACCTTGAGTGAGAACTCTAGGGGGCGTGAGCGCGAGGAGGAACCGTGCGATATCAGACCGGTCTTTCAGCGTGACAGAGACCGCATCCTGCATTGTAAAGCGTTTCGGCGTCTGAAGAATAAGACGCAGGTCTTTCTGACACCGAGGGGAGACCATTACAGAACAAGATTGTCGCATACCTTAGAGGTATCCCAGAATGCGAGGACAATCGCAAAGGCACTCCGTTTGAATGAAGATTTGGTGGAGGCGATTGCACTCGGACACGATATGGGGCATACTCCGTTCGGGCATGCGGGAGAATATATATTAAATGAGTTGTGTGAGGATGGATTCCGACACAACGAGCAATCGGTCAGGATTGTGGAGAAATTGGAGAAGAATGGCGCCGGGCTGAACCTGACGTGGGAGGTGCGCGATGGAATCTTAAATCATCAGACGAGTTCCACACCACATACGTTGGAGGGAAAAATTGTCCGTCTGTCGGATAAGATCGCCTATGTCAATCATGATATCGATGATGCGATTCGCGCACAGATTCTGACGGAAGAGGATATTCCGATGGAGCTGAAAAAGACGCTCGGCTTTTCCACTAAGCAGCGGTTAAATACGCTGATACATAATATCATCATCAACAGTTCGGGGAAGGATGATATCATCATGTCGACCGAGGTCGAGGAGGCCATGGTGGAATTGCGCAGATTCATGTTTGAGCATGTCTACAAGAATCCGGTTGCAAAGGGCGAGGAAGTCAAGGCGAAAGCCATGATTGAGCAGTTGTTCCATTACTATTTAGAGCATGTGGAACTTCTTCCGGAGAAGTATCTGCGATTTATCCGGGAGGGGGAAAAGACCCAGCGCGTAGTCTGCGATTATATCGCAGGCATGACAGACCAATATGCAATTACAAAGTTCAGTGAATTCTTTTTGCCGCAGGCTTGGCAGGTAGATGGATATTAAGTGCTGAAGCCTGCGGCATGCAGGTCTGGCAAGTGGACGGGTATTAGAGGCTGAAGCCTGCGGCATGCAGGCCTGGCAAGTAGATGGATATTAAGGTAAGGATGGAGAGATAAGATGCCGTATTATTCGGATGAAATCATAGAGGAAGTGCGCTCCAGAAATGATATTGTGGATGTGGTATCCCAGTACGTCAAGCTGACGCGCAAGGGCAGTACCTATTTTGGGCTCTGCCCGTTTCACAATGAGAAGACAGGCTCTTTTTCTGTGTCCCCCGGAAAGCAGATGTATTATTGTTTCGGATGCGGAGCCGGAGGCAACGTGTTTACGTTTCTGATGGAGTATGAGAACTTTACGTTCGGGGAAGCGATGGAGGCGTTAGCGGAACGCTCCGGTGTGGAACTGCCGAAGCAGGAATACTCTGCCGAGCAGAGGCGGGAGGCAGACAAGAGGAGCATGCTGTTAGAGATTAATAAAGAGGCGGCGAGATATTTTTATATGCTGCTTCGAAACGAGCGCGGCAGGCGCGCGATGGAGTATTTCAGAAAGCGGGAATTGTCGGATGAGACGATGAAAAAGTTTGGACTCGGATACTCCGACCAGTACAGCGACGATCTTTACCGCTATCTGCGGTCGAAGGGGTACGAGGACGGGATTTTAAAGGAGTCCGGGCTCGTGGCCATCGATGAGCGGCGCGGCGGTCATGACAAGTTCTGGAATCGTGCGATGTTTCCAATCATGGACGTGCACAACAAGGTCATTGGGTTTGGCGGGCGAGTCATGGGAGACGGGGAACCAAAGTATCTGAATTCGCCGGAGACGAAGATTTTTGACAAGAGCCGCAATTTGTACGGGCTCAATTTTGCGCGGACGACAAAAAAGCCGCAGCTTTTGCTGTGTGAGGGGTATATGGATGTCATCGCCCTGCACCAGGCGGGGTTTGACAATGCGGTGGCGTCGCTAGGAACAGCTCTGACCAGCGGTCATGCGAATCTTTTGAAGCGTTATACGAAGGAGGTCTATCTGACCTACGACAGTGACGGAGCGGGTGTGAAGGCAGCGCTCAGAGCGATTCCGATTTTGAAGGAAGTTGGAATAACTACAAAAGTAGTAAATATGAGGCCGCACAAGGACCCGGATGAGTTTATCAAGGCGCTGGGCGCCGAGGCTTATCAGGAGCGCATCGACAATGCGGAGAACAGCTTCATGTTTGAAGTCCGCATCTTAGAGCAGCAGTATGATATGACAGACCCTGAGGGCAAGACCGCGTTTTTTAACGAGGTGGCGAAGAAGCTTTTGACGTTCACCGAGGAGTTAGAGCGCGACAATTATATAGAAGCAGTGGCAGCAAAGTATCAGACCGGATTTGAAAAACTGCGCAGCCTGGTGAACCACTTCGGAACAAAGGTGGGCATCGCCAGAGAGAAAGTGCCGTTAAAGAGTGGTGTGAATGAGAAGAAAGGTTTAAAGAAGGAGGACGGGATGAAACAGTCCCAGAAGCTGCTTCTGACGTGGCTCATAGAGAACACCCAACTTTTTAATAAGATAAAAAAATACATTTCGCCGGAGGATTTTACAGAAGAGATTTATCATCAGGTGGCGAAAGTACTCTTTGAACAATACGAGAGTACGGGAGCGGTCAATCCGGCAAAGATTGTCAGTATGTTTCAGAATGAGGAAGAACAAAGGGAGATTGCGGGACTGTTCAATGCCAGAATTCACAGTGTAGAGACAAAAGAAGACAAGGAAAAAGCATTGAAAGACACCATTGTCCGCATCAAACAAAACAGTATCCGCCATCAGTCGGAACACCTAGAACCGACCGATATGGCGGGACTTCAGAAGCTGATTACGGACAAGAAAGCACTCGAAGAATTGGAAAGATTGCATATTTCTATTGATTAAGGACAAAATAAACAACGAACCATGAGAGGATGAAAAAAAATGGCAAAAAAGAAAGAAATGGAAGAAAATTTAGAAAAAGTTGAAGAAAAAGATTCTGTGGAGGCTGTAGGCGCTGCTGATATGGAGAAGTTCCAGAAGAAGCTGAGCGATTTGCTCGCACTTGCAAAGAAAAAAAAGAATATGCTCGAATATCAGGAAATCAGTGATTTCTTTAATGATATGCAGCTTGGAGCCGAACAGTTTGAAAAGATTCTTGATTTTCTGGAGGCACATAATATTGATGTGCTTCGAATCACGGACTCTGATGATGCAGACGACGATATCCTGCTCGAGGTCGATGAAGATGAGGAGATTGAGGTGGAGAAGATAGACCTGTCCGTTCCGGACGGCGTGTCCATCGAAGATCCGGTCCGCATGTACTTAAAGGAGATTGGTAAAGTGCCGCTTCTCAGTGCGGAGGAGGAAATCGAACTCGCAAAACGTATGGAGTTAGGGGATCAGGAGGCGAAGAAACGTCTCGCGGAGGCGAACCTTCGACTTGTTGTCAGCATTGCAAAGCGCTATGTCGGCCGCGGTATGCTTTTCCTCGATCTGATTCAGGAAGGAAATCTTGGTCTCATCAAAGCGGTTGAAAAATTTGACTACCGCAAGGGATATAAGTTTTCCACCTATGCGACATGGTGGATTCGTCAGGCCATCACAAGAGCGATTGCCGATCAGGCGAGAACAATCCGTATTCCGGTTCATATGGTGGAGACAATCAACAAACTGATCCGTGTCAGCCGTCAGCTTTTACAGGAGTTAGGCCGTGAGCCGAGCCCGGAGGAGATTGCAGCGGAGATGAACATGCCGGTGGAGCGTGTCCGTGAGATTCTAAAGATTTCTCAGGAGCCGGTCTCTTTAGAGACTCCAATCGGAGAGGAGGAAGACAGCCATTTGGGAGATTTCATCCAGGACGACAATGTTCCGGTTCCGGCGGATGCAGCCGCTTTTACCCTCTTAAAAGAGCAGTTGGAGGAGGTGCTTGGCACGCTGACAGAGCGTGAGCAGAAAGTATTGACGCTCCGTTTCGGACTTGAGGATGGCCGCGCAAGAACGCTCGAGGAGGTTGGAAAAGAGTTCAACGTTACCCGTGAGCGTATCCGTCAGATTGAGGCGAAAGCGCTAAGAAAGCTCCGTCACCCGAGCAGAAGCCGCAAATTGAAGGATTATTTGGAATAGAAGCAGTATGATTCAGATATCAAACAGACTTAGGGAGGCCGCAGGAATGGTGACACCGGGAAACCGGCTGGCGGATGTGGGCACTGACCACGGTTATGTTCCAATCTATCTATTGCAGAAGGGAATCATCCCGAACGCAATTGCCATGGATATCCGTAAGGGGCCGTTGCAGCGCGCCAGGGAACATATTGCGGAAACGGGCTTAGGGGCGTACATAGATACCCGCCTGTCCGACGGTGTTGCCGCTTTGCGGACGGGGGAGGCGGACACCATTCTCATCGCCGGTATGGGAGGAGGACTCGTAATCCACATATTGGAATCGGGGATGGAAATATGCCGCGGTGCAAAAGAGCTCATTCTGCAGCCACAGTCGGAGCTGCAGCGTGTGAGAGCATTTTTGCGCGAGCGGGATTTTTCCATTGTCGAGGAGCGCATGGTCTTAGAAGATGGAAAGTTTTACCCGATGATGAAGGTAAAATATGGAATAAAAGAGGGAATTTCAGCCATATATGGTAATTGTAAAAATTCTCCCGAAAAGGTAGAATTGTATCAGGTGGTGGAAGATAAGTATGGCCCTCTTTTATTGCGTGAGCAGAATGCCGTTTTGCGGCAGTATCTGGAGAGAGAAGAGAAGTTGTATCGTAATATAAAGAGAGAGCTGGAGCTTCGCCCGGCTTCCGATAAGATTACACGGAGGCTTGCAGAGGTGAAGGAAGAACTTGATTTTATTAAGGAGGCAACAGAATGGGACAGACATTTGAAGTAGAAGTAGCAGATGAGAAGATAACGGTGCCGGAAGGCACGCCGCTTTTGGAACTGGCGAAAAAGTATCAGGACCGCTATGAGAATGATATCGTATTAGCGCTCTATAACAACCGGCTCCGCGAATTGAATAAGACGGTGAAGGCGGACGGGGAACTGATTTTTATCACGACAGGGGACAAAATCGGACAGATGGCTTACCGCAGAAGTGTTACGCTTCTTCTTCAGAGGGCGGTACACAACCTCTGGGGCAGGGACGGAATCAGCGTAAAGGTCTTCTTCTCTATCAGTAAAGGCTATTATTGTGAACTTCGGCAGGGAGCGCCGATTGTAGACGGCAAGGCGGTCTGCGAGGAGGGAAGGCATCCGGAGAAAAAGTTAGTCCACATGGAGCAGGATATGCTCTTAAAGTTAAAAATCGAGATGATGCGTCTGGTGGATTTAGATATTGTTTTTGAGAAGGACAGCATCAACACGGAGGAAGCGGTGGCTCTGTTTACCGACCTCGATATGGAGGACAAGGAAAAACTTTTTAAGTACAGACGTAGTTCAAGAGTAAACATCTATGAGCTTGGAAATTATAAGGATTACTACTATGGATATATGGTTCCTTCGACGGGATACTTAAAGTATTTTGACCTGACGCTGCTCGAGGACGGATTTGTTCTGCTGTACCCAGGCACGAAGGCGAATATCATTGAGGAATTCAAACCGTCCATGAAGCTGTTCCACACGATGAAGGATTCGAAAGAGTGGGGCGAGATGCTGGGAATGGGAACGGTCGGGAGCCTGAACGATAAGATTGCCAGCGGCGATATGGAACAGATGATTCTGACCCAGGAGGCACTGATGGAGGAGCGCATCGGAAAGCTGGCGGAGCAGATTGCACAGTCCCACAATAAGAAATTCATTATGATTGCGGGGCCGTCCTCCTCTGGAAAGACGACGTTTTCCCACCGGTTGTCCATCCAGCTGGCGGCAAAGGGATTGAAACCTCATCCGTTCCCGTTGGATGATTATTATACTGACAGGGAGCTGGCTCCGAGAGATGAGAATGGAGAACTTGATTTGGAGGCGTTAGAGGCGCTGGATGTCGAGTTGTTCAATCATGATATGAATGAGCTTTTGCAGGGCAAGAGAGTGGAGCTGCCAACCTTTAACTTCAAGACGGGCAAGAGAGAGTACAAGGGGAAAAATATGCAGCTTGGCCCAGACGATGTCTTAGTCATCGAGGGGATTCACGGTCTGAATGACAGGCTGTCGTATTCTCTGCCGGCAGAGAGCAAATTTAAAATCTATATCAGCGCCCTGACACAGTTGAATATCGATGAGCATAATTGTCTGCCGACGACGGACGGAAGGTTAATCCGCCGAATTGTCCGCGATGCGAGAACAAGGGGGACATCAGCGCAGGAGACCATCGCCATGTGGGATTCCGTGCGCAGAGGCGAGGAAAAGAATATCTTTCCGTTCCAGGAGGGCGCGGACGTGATGTTCAACTCGGCATTGATTTACGAGCTGGCAGTCTTAAAGACCTATGCGGAACCGTTGCTCTTTGGAATCTCCCACGATGCACCGGAGTATGTCGAGGCGAAGCGGCTCCTCAAATTCTTAGACTATTTCCTTCCGATGCCGTCGGATGGCATCAGCAAAAATTCCATCATCCGGGAATTTATCGGCGGAAGTTGTTTTAACGTCTGAGAAAAAACTTGCATTGTGTCATGGATTAGTGTATATTGATGGATGTGTCTGCCTGTAAAACCGAGTGCTTTTTTATCGAATAGGAAATTCCGATTCGATAAAAAAGTTCCCGGTTTTGCAGGCAGAGCATCGGTAATTAAGTAGGACAAGTGATCGCGGCTGCAGGTGCCGAAAGGCCGCAGGTGAGGAAAGTCCGGGCTTCACAGGGCAGGATGCCGGATAACGTCCGGTGGAGGTGACTCTAAGGAAAGTGCAACAGAAATATACCGCAGACTACGAGGACGGTAGCGTCTGTGGCAGAGAGTGCCGGTTTGTGCTGACACAAAAACCGGTGCTCTCTGCCACAGGCGGCTATCGGACGACAGTCCGATAGCGAGAAGAGCTGCGTAGCAGCATCTTCGAGCTACCGCCCTCGTCTGTAAGGGTGGAAAGGCAGTGTAAGAGACTACCGCTCCGCTGGTAACAGAGGAGGCACATGTAAACCCCATCCGAAGCAAGACCGAATAAAAGCGTTGACGTGGCCCGCCAGCTTTAGGTAGGTCGCTTGAAATGGCTGGCGACAGTCATTCTAGAAAGATGATCACTCGTTTACAGGGGACTGTAAGCTGACATAACCCGGCTTATCGTCCTGCTTAATACTGACAAAAATAGAAACAGAACTGCACACTTTGATGTATCTTTTGATAGATTGGGGTGTGCAGTTTTTTGGTATCCGGGGGTCTTGCGATAAGATATTGCGAAACCTGCTTGAAATCGCTATAATACATTTATAATGTGTGGAAAGGTGTGAACCAAAGAATATGGAGAATGTATCTAAGATAGAGCGGATTGTAAAGGATGCGGCAGAGAAAAGAGCGTCGGATATCCACTGTACACCGGGCAGTCCAATGATGTACCGTATCGACGGCAAACTTGTGGTGGCATCAGAGGAGGTCGTGAGTTCGGCAGATGTGGAGGAGATGGCGCTGTCGATTCTGTCGGAACAGCAAAAGGCAGAATTGGAGAGGGACGGGGAGGTGGGATTTGCCTACTCCCTAATCGGAGTCAGCAGAATCCGAATCAATCTGTACCGGCAGAGGGGCACATATGCGCTGTCCATCCGCATTCTGCCGTCCGAGATTTTTAGCGAGGAGGAGCTCGGCATTCCGCGTTCAGTTTTGGATTTGACCGCCAGAAAAAAGGGACTGATTTTAATTACAGGACCGGCGGGAAGTGGAAAGTCGACAACGATGTCGGCGCTGATTGACAGAATCGCGCGGGAGGACACGAAGAAGATTATCTGCATCGAGGACCCGATCGAGTATCTGTTTCCACACAATAAATCGATGGTGAGCCAGCGTGAGGTTGGAAACGATACCAGATCTTACGCGGCGGGGGTAGCTTCTGCACTGCGGCAGGACCCGGATGTCATTATGATTGGGGAACTGAGGGATTTAGAGACCATCGAGCTCGCATTGACTGCAGCCGAGACCGGACACCTTGTCATCTCCACTCTGTATACGGAGAATACAATAGCGGCAGTGGAACATCTGATTGACATTTTTCCACAGGAGAAACAGCAGCAGATTCGCATACAATTGTCGAATGTTTTATGCGGCGTTCTGGCGCAGCAGCTTCTTCCGCGCGCAGATGGAGACGGACGTATTGCAGCTTACGAGGTCATGCTGGTGAAAGAGGAAGTGAAGGAGATTATCCAGACAGGAAAGACGCATCGCATCCGCAATGCCATTTTGAACGGAAAGAGGGACGGTATGCTGCTGATGGATGAAGCAATCTACGAACTGTATATGAAGAGTCAGATTTCCACGCAGATGGCAATCCGTTTCGCGGAGGACGGAGCGGGAATGCAGCAGAAAATTTTCCTGTTCCAATAATTCTAATGAAAATATAAAATGTTTCTTAAAAGACAATAGGTCGGTTGACAGGGGCGCTTTGCGGGGAGTAACATACCTTTCAGAAAGGACGGATGATGGAATGAAAGAGAAGTTACAGCGTTTTATGTCGGGGAGATATGGAGTTGATGAACTGTCGAAATGTTATCTTTTAATCGGATTGGTGGCACTTATCATTTCGATGTTTTCAAGGCTGACATTGTTTTATATCCTGGGATTGGGGCTGCTCATCTACACCTATTTCAGAATATTTTCCAGAAATGTGACGAAGCGCTATGAGGAGAATCAGAAGTATCTCAATCTGCGGTATCAGGCTGTTGTCGCGAGAGAACAGTGGAAGAAGCGTTTTGCAGGACGCAAGGTCTATCGCTATTTTAAATGCCCGCAGTGCAGACAGAGAGTGCGTGTTCCAAGAGGAAAAGGCAAGATTTGTATCACCTGCCCGAAATGCCGGACAGAGTTTATAAAAAGAAGCTGACGTAAAGGAGACTCCAGATGTTTGGTTATATTAATATAAATCAGAAGGAATTGTCCGAGGAGAATAGGAAGGCTTACCAATCGTATTATTGTGGATTGTGCCGCAGACTCAAGACGAATTGTGGAACGAAGGGGCAGATGCTCCTCAATTATGATATGACGTTTCTGGTCGTTTTGATGACTGGTTTATATGAACTTGACAACGAGGAGACGGAGTTTACCTGTCCACTGCATCCGACCAAGAAGAGAACTGCCTGGCTGAATGAAGCGACGGATTATGCTGCCGATATGAATGTGATTCTGGCGTATTACAATCTGCTGGATGACTGGAAGGATGAGAAGGCATATGCAAAGAGAGCCTTTGCGAAAATGTTGGATAAAGATTATCAGCGTATTCTGCAGAAGTATCCGAGACAGGTCCGGGCGATTGAGTTGTTCATGAAGAAGCAGGACGAGGCGGAGAAGAACAAAGAGAAGAATCTCGATATAGTCGCCGGACTCACAGGAGAAATGCTCGGAGAGATTTTTGCATGGAAAGAGGATGTCTGGAAGGAGGAGCTAAAGACGTTGGGGTTCTACATGGGTAAATTCATCTACATCATGGATGCCTATGAGGATTTTGACGAGGATAAAAAGAAGAAAGCATACAATCCTTTGATTGCAATGACGGAGAAGAAAGATGAGGATTTTGACACTTTCTGTAAGCTGCTTTTGACGAGTATGATGTCCGAGTGCGCCAAATCTTTTGAGCGCCTCCCGATACTGTTGCATGCAGATATCCTTCGGAATATTTTGTACTCCGGTGTCTGGTCGAAGTATGAATATCTGCAGCTTAAGAAGAAAAAACAGATGGAGAAAAATAATGCGCAGAGGAGATCTGCCAGGAAAAAGAGTTGAACATGAATAATCCATATCAGATATTAGGGGTTGCGCAGAATGCGACCGATGATGAGATCAAAAAAGCATATCGCACTTTGAGCCGGAAATATCATCCGGATGCGAACGTGAATAATCCAAATAAAGAGCAGGCGGAAGAGAAGTTTAAGGAAGTGCAGCAGGCCTACGATCAGATTATGAAGGAGAAACAGCAGGGCTACAGTGGTGATTATAGTTCTTCCGGAGGCGGTTATCGCTACGGCGGGGCTTATCGCAACTACAGTGGTAGTGCAGATTCGTCTCAGATGCAGGCTGCTGCCAATTATATTGCGAACCGCTGTTATGCGGAGGCTCTCAATGTCCTAAACGGTATTCCGTTCGGGGAGCGAAGAGCGCGCTGGTACTATTACAGTGCTGTCGCCAATCAGGGCGCCGGCAATAATATCATTGCCAAAGAACATGCGCAGAGGGCGGTGGAACTTGAACCAAGCAACATGGAGTACCGCCAGTTCCTTCAACACTTAGAGTACGGCGGAACCTGGTACACCAATATGGGAACGAACTACGACAGACCGTATTCCGGTGCCGGAAACTGGTGTCTGCAACTACTGTTTCTGAATATGCTGTGCAATTGTTGCTGTCTCAGACCATTTTGACAAAAGAAACCGCAGGTGCTAGGCCCTGCGGTTTGGATTGATATATTTTTCTTCACAGTACTTACAGCGGTACACTTCTTTTTTCTCATCGGTCAGCAGGAAAATCTGGTCGAGCTCCTGTTCGACGGATGTGATGCAACGCGGATTTTTGCAGCGGATGACATTTTTAACCTGTGTCGGCAGATGAAGTTCCATTTTTTCCACGATGTGGTCTCCCTTGATGACATTGACGGTGATGTCATGGTCAATAAAGCCCAAGATATCGAGGTCGAGGGCTTCAATCGGACATTCCACTTTGATGATATCTTTCTTTTTCATTTTATTGCTTTTGGCATTTTTGATGATTGCGACGGTACAGTCGAGCTTGTCTAGTTTTAAGTCGTGATAAATCTGAAGGCTCATCCCTGCCTGAATATGGTCTAATACAAAACCCTCATGAATTCCACTGATATTTAACATTTGCTTACCTCCAATATAGAAAAAAGTTTGTAGAACAACAGGTGCCGGCTAGGATTTGACCTCGATGCCAAGCAGTGTCAGAATCAAAGCCATGCGCACATAGACACCGTACTGGGCCTGTCTGAAGTAGGCAGCGCGCGGATCTTCGTCCACCTCCACGGAGATTTCGTTGACACGCGGGAGCGGGTGAAGCACAAGCATATCCCTCTTAGCGAGCTCCATCTTGGCTTTGGTAAGTACATAGAAATCCTTCAGACGGATATAATCTTCCTCGTTGAAGAAACGTTCCTTCTGGACGCGGGTCATATATAGGATGTCGAGATCCGGCATGGCATCCTCTAAGCGTTCGAGTTCCATAAATGGAATGTTGTTGGCTTTTAACACATCCTCGCGGATATAACTTGGAATCTTTAGCTCCTCCGGAGAAATCAGTACAAATTTTACATTCGGATAGCGAATCAGTGCATTGATTAAAGAGTGGACGGTTCTGCCAAATTTTAAATCTCCGCACAGTCCGATTGTGATATTGCCCAGCTCGCCTTTGAGAGAGCGGATTGTTAATAAATCGGTTAATGTCTGTGTTGGATGTTGATGACCACCGTCGCCGGCGTTGATAACTGGAATTAAAGATTTCTGGGAAGCGACAAGGGCAGCTCCCTCTTTTGGATGACGTATTGCACAGATATCTGCGTAACACGAGATAACGCGGATTGTATCGGAAACACTTTCTCCTTTGGCTGCGGAACAAGAACCCGCATCGGAGAAACCTAAAACAGAACCACCAAGGTTTAGCATGGCAGCTTCAAAACTTAATCTTGTTCTAGTACTTGGCTCGTAGAAACAGGTGGCGAGCTTTTTCCCATCGCATGCGTGGGCGTATTTTTGTGGGTACTTCTCGATGTCATTGGCAAGGTCTAACAGCTTGTCCAATTCATCGACGGAGAAGTCCAATGGGCTCATTAAGTGACGCATATTTATCCTCCTAATATTGTCTTATGCATTTTTACTATCATATAATAATCGTGCCCGAAATTCAAGAACGAAAATTCAAGGAAAATTGGGCAGTTGTCAGATAAATTTGTGCGTTAATGTGTGAAAATGCGGAGTAACAGTTCAGAAAAAGAATTGTAAATTGGGGCTTTCTATTTTGAAAGAAATGGTGTAGAATAGTCTATATTGTTCAGAGAGTCGTTTCAGACAAAATTCCCATAGAGAAAGATTTATAGTGAGGAGAATTAGATGAGAGAAAAATATGAAAGTTTATCGCTGGCTGTCTTACGTGATTTGGCAAAGAGCAGGGGAATCAAGAATATTTCTAATGCAAAGAAGGCGGATATCGTAGAACTGATGCTGGCGGAAGATGAGAAGGAAAAACAGCAGAACGCACAGGCTCAGCCGGCAGCGGAGAAAACTTCCGAGGCAAAAAAGCAGGAGGATTACAGCCAGAATTTGGACAGTGGTATCACGGCAAACGGTATACTGGAAGTCATGCCGGACGGGTATGGTTTTATCCGCTGTGCAAACTATCTGCCGGGGGAGAATGATGTGTATGTATCGCCGTCGCAGATTCGAAGATTCAATCTGAAGACCGGAGATATCGTCAGTGGAAATACAAGAATCAAGACACAGCAGGAGAAATTTTCAGCCCTGTTGTATGTGACGACGGTCAATGGCTATCACCCGAGCGAGGCACAGAAGCGCAAGAGCTTTGAAGATCTGACACCGATTTTTCCGAATCAGAGAATCCGCTTAGAGCGTCCGGGCTGCAGTGTTGCCATGCGGATTACAGACCTGGTATCTCCAATCGGAAAAGGGCAGCGTGGAATGATTGTATCACAGCCGAAAGCTGGTAAGACGACTTTGCTCAAAGATGTGGCGAGGGCGGTGACGACAAACAATCCGGAGATGCACCTGATCATTCTTTTGATTGACGAGCGGCCGGAGGAGGTAACGGATATCAAGGAGGCAATCGAGGGTGAGAATGTGGAAGTTATCTACTCTACTTTCGATGAATTGCCGGAACACCACAAACGTGTATCCGAGATGGTGATTGAGCGGGCGAAGCGCCTTGTTGAGCACAAGCAGGATGTCATGATTCTCTTAGACAGCATCACTCGTCTCGCAAGAGCGTACAACCTTACAGTGGCTCCGAGTGGACGTACTTTATCAGGTGGTCTCGATCCGGCGGCGCTCCATATGCCGAAGAGATTCTTTGGAGCAGCCCGCAATATGAGGGAGGGCGGAAGCCTGACAATTCTAGCTACGGCATTAGTTGAAACG
Organism: uncultured Roseburia sp.; assembly: GCA_964495195.1. Lineage (GTDB taxonomy): Bacteria > Bacillota > Clostridia > Lachnospirales > Lachnospiraceae > Roseburia. Next base: position 458 of record CAZBUW010000067.1, on the reverse strand, counting down.
GGAAGTAAGATGGATGATGTGGTATTTGAGGAGTTCAAGGGAACCGGCAATATGGAGCTCGTATTAGACCGCAAATTATCCGAGAAGAGAGTGTTCCCTGCCATCGACATCGTAAAGTCAGGCACGCGCCGCGATGATCTTCTCCTGACACCGGAGGAGCAGGAGGCGACGAATATCATGCGAAAAGCTATCAACGGTATGCGAACCGAGGAAGCGGTTGAAAATATCATCAATATGTTTGCGAGAACCAGAAACAATCAGGAATATATCCAGATGGTAAGAAAGAACCGCATTCTCTAAAAAATTGCTTGCATATATTGAAGAGATGTGATATTATAAATAAGCTGTTTATCGGGATGTAGTCTGCGATAAGACTTAAAACAGTGAACGAAGGTAATCATATCTCTGAGGTAAGTACCATATGCGGATCGGGCATACGGGTATAAGAGGTAGGAACA
>CAZBUW010000066.1:0-16813 GCA_964495195.1 uncultured Roseburia sp. | reverse complement strand
AACCAGAGACACGAGGATTTTCAGTCCTCTGCTCTACCAACTGAGCTAACTGGGCGTTTGCATCAAGCAATATTTATTCTACATGAAAAGAAAAATGTTGTCAAGGAAAAAATGAATAATTTTTGTAACAGTTTAGCCATAGCCCATGCCGCGTGTGAATCATGCTTGCATGAACGAACACACGGCATGAGGCTATGAGCGGAGCGCCCGTTTATGAGCAAAGTGGGATGCGAAGCAGCGGTTAAGCACCGCAGGTGCGGCTTTGCGAATGGCGCGGGCTGAACTGTTACTGTCGGCACGGAAATCAGAAGAGAGACGGCTTAGGTGAGGTACGGCAGAATATCCTGCGTGTAGGCGCGCAGAATCTCTCCCACGCTCCACGCCTGTGCATAGCACCCCCTCGGGTTGTGCGGTTTGTCGCCGTCAAAAATCTCGGAGACGGAGCCGATACAGCCGCTCTCTAAGAGATGGCATTTGACTGGCTTTAGCATGTGGCACGCCTGTCTGACGCTCTCAGGCGAGTGGTCGTGCACCTTCAAATAGGCCGTCAGAAAACCGCCGAGCAAAAATCCCCAGGCAGTACCCTGATGGTAGGCAGCGTCGCGCTTCGCGAGCGCTCCGGCGTAGATGCCGTGGTAGTCAGGGTGCTCCGGTGAGAGGGAGCGGAGACCGCAGCCGATGTAGAGTTTTTTCTCCACCGTTGCTACAATTTTTTCTGCCATCTCGCGCGGTACCATGGTATATGGGAGGGAGACGGCATAAATCTGGTTCGGGCGGATGTGATCATCCGGGTCTCCATCCACAACATCGTAGAGACAGCCCTGCTCTGCCCACCAGAATTTGGCGAGGAAGGAGGAGTTGGCGCGCGCGGCAAGCTCCGTGTAGTGGGAACCGTCTTCGCCGCAGCGTGCGCAGAGGGACTCCATCACTCTGAGGGCATTGTACCAGAGGGCATTGATCTCCACCGGTTTTCCATGGCGGGGGGTTGCCACCCAGTCTCCGACGCGCACATCCATCCAGGTAATCTGGTCGAGGCCGCTTCCTGCGTGAATCAGTCCGTCCGTGTCCATGTAGATGGAAAAATCCGTCCCGTGCTCGTAGGCGTCGATAATCTCCTTCAGATGCGGAAAAATTTCATCCTGTACAAAGCGGTACGCCTCCTCGTTTCCGACCGCCCGCAGATACTGATCCACCGCATAGAAATACCAGAGCGATGCATCTGCTGTATTGTAGAGTGGTTTGGCGTTCGAATCCGGAAACATGTTCGGGACAATGCCGTTGCGGATGTATTTAGCAAAGGTCAAAAGAATCTCCTCCGCATCTTTGTAGCGTCTGGTGCAGAGTGTGAGCCCGGTGTAAGCAATCATGGTATCGCGCCCCCAGTCGGTGAACCATGGAAGTCCGGCGAGCACAGTCTTCATCCCTGTCGATTCCCGCTGGCACAAAAAGGCGTCGGAGGCGAGAACAAGCTGGTTGGCAAAGGAGTCTTTGTAACCGGCCTGCGCGATGACATCGGCGTAGTGCCGCGCTGCCTCCGAAAAAATCTCCTCTGTCTGGTCGATATCAAGATGCGGCTCGTTTACGGAGCAGAGGATGGAAATCGTTTTTTGACATCCGGCAGGGAGGTCGATTGCGATATCATACGGCGTGTAGTGGCAGTCGAGCCCGTCGGTCTCCTGGTCAACTTCAATCTGAAGCTGCATATCGGTGTCGTAAAGATTTGTCCGTGGGAGGTAACAGCCCTCGCTCACCGCGAAGCGGATTGTCGAGGAAGGCGCGGCATCCGGAATCAGGGACAGACACCTTCCGTCGAGGGAGGTGGAAAAGAGCAGCGTTTCCGGTCTGCTGCTTCCGCTGTGTTCCCTGTAGTTAAAGAGCGGCGTCAGAGTCAGGGAGGCATCCTCCCCCCTGTTTTTTATGGCGTATGTGATGGCACACACATTGGCGTTTCGCTTCAGGCAGATTCTGCGATTCAGGCTGACACTGCCCGCCTCGTATTCATGTGTGATTGTGCCGTCGTAGCGCACTTTTTTCAGATAGCGCTGTCCCTCCTGACAGATGCTTTTTGCGGTGTCGGAAGAAGCCCTGTGCTGGGAAGTTTCGAGATTGTACTGTCTGTTTCCGCAGGTGATGGACTCATTTATTTTAGAGAACACGAGATAGCGCTCAATCGGCGGATGGAGGCTGGCGATGAGATAGCCCTGATGGGTGCGGTTGTGCGCGCCAATCAGAGAACTTCCCGCGTAGCTTCCAAGCCCGTTTGTCAGAACCCACTCCTGGCGGATGCCGTCTCTAAAAGTAGGCCAGGAGTCCGGTGTAAATTCATAAGATACCATATGAAGTACCTCCTTACATAAATCAATTCTAAAGAAAATAAAAACTTAGCGAAAATTTACGAAAATATATTTTCAGTTTCTATTTTACATGATAAAATAGAAAAAATCTATCTTTTCTATTTATTTTGAAAAAATATGTAACAGTTTAGCCATAGTCAGTATGATGGGCGAATCATGCTTGCATGAATTCGGCTATCGTGCTGGCTATGAGCGGAACGCCTGTATATGAGCAAAGTTAGCTGCAAAGCAGCGGGAAAGCGCCGAAGGCGCCTTTGCGAATGGCGTGGGCTAAACTGTTACAAGGATGTAACAGTTCAGAATGGAGAAGACAGCAACTTTACATAGAAGAAAGGGCAGGGAGAGAACATGCGGGAAGTATTAAACATTGTGCCGAAGGTGACAAGTCCGGCGAAAAAGGTGATGAATCTGGTCTGGCTTGCGCTGACCGTATTTTGTATGGCGGCATGCATTTTTGTGACACCGGTCATCTTTATGGTGCCGATGATTTTGTTTGGAGTCATCTGGTATTGGCAGACATTTCAGTCGGATATTGAGTACGAGTACACGTATTACGCCGGAGACCTGAAATTTGCGATGATTAAGGCAAAGAGAAAGAGAAAAAAAATCGTATTTATGGAGATTGAGGACGTGCTGCAGATTGCGCCGAAAGGGGATCGCAGCGTGTATAAATATGAGAACGACAACGGGGTCTCCTGCAGGAAGGTGGTATCCGGACTGCCGGACACAAAGATTTACGATGTGGTTTATCGCGACGGCGAAAAGATTTCCATGATTCAGTTCGAGCCGGAGGAGGATCTTCTGGATGCCATTATGGTTAAGTATCCGAGACTCGTGGTAAAATAGCATCGCTATTTTACTGCCCGGATGGGCATAGGTATCTTTAGGCAAAAGCGCACAGAACAAGCTGTCACATATGTGGCAGCTTTAACTTCGTCAACAGCCGGTACGGAAATCCGTGCCGGCTGTTTGCAGACACGGATGGGGTGTCGCCGGGAGATGCCATATCCGGTACAGTTATACGAAAAGCCAATGCGTCAGCACACTGGTTTATTTAATTTTGGGGTTATAATGCGCATAAATGGCTGAACCGGAATTATTTCCTTGTTTCAGGGGAAAAACAGTAGTATAATAGAAAAGCGTTGGCGAATGTGCGGACGGAGGTCTGGACATCTGTCCGGGGCTAGATGGAGGTATACATGTTAGAATTAAAAAACATCACATATGAAGTAGATGATAATCAGGATAATAAAGAAATTTTGAAAGACGTCAGCGTGGAGATTGACGATCATTTTGTCGCGATTACCGGGCCGAACGGCGGCGGTAAATCCACGTTGGCGAAGATGATTGCAGGGATTATCCGCCCGACCGGCGGGCAGATTCTGTGGAATGGGGAAGACATCACGGACCTTGATATCACAGAGCGCGCTAAGAGGGGAATCAGCTATGCATTCCAGCAGCCGGTTCACTTTAAGGGACTGACGGTGAAGGATTTGATTTCCATTGCGGCGGGAAAGGACATGAGTGTGACCGATACCTGCAATATCCTCTCCGAGGTGGGACTTTGCGCCAGAGAGTATGTGGATCGTGAGATCAACGGAAGTCTCTCGGGAGGAGAGTTAAAGAGAATCGAGATTGCGATGATTTTAGCGAGAGGGACTCAGCTCTCCATCTTTGATGAGCCGGAGGCCGGAATCGATTTGTGGAGTTTCAACAGTCTGATTAAGGTATTTGAGAAGATGCGGGATGAGATCAACGGGACGATTCTTATCATTTCTCACCAGGAGAGAATTCTTGACATTGCGGACAAGATTATTGTCATCGCGGACGGAAAAGTTAAGACCGTGGGTAAAAAGGGCGAGGTACTGCCGGAGCTGCTCCACACCGCCGAGGCGTGCAAGACACTGAAAGACAAGGCGTAGAGTCCGGGCAGGAAGTATAGAAAGGTAAGGTTAGATTAAAAGATGGATATCATAGAGAAGAATTTGTTAGAGCAGGTGGCAGGGCTGCACGAGGTGCCGGAGGGAGCCTACAACATTCGGGCGAACGGTGTGAAAGCGGCGCGCAATACCACTGCGAATATTGATATTGTATCCAAGACGGATAAGGACGGAATTGATATTATCATCAAACCGGGTACCGTAAACGAGAGTGTGCATATTCCGGTTATACTCAGCCAGAGCGGACTTCAGGAATGTGTATACAATGATTTTTACATCGGCGAGGGAGCGGACGTCACCATTGTTGCCGGATGCGGAATCCACAACTGTGGTGTCGACACGTCTAAGCATGCAGGAATCCACACCTTTTATCTGGAAAAAAATGCGAAGGTGCGCTACATCGAGAAGCACTATGGCGAGGGGGACGGCAACGGCGAGAACATCATGAACCCGGAGACGATTCTCCACTTGAAAGAGGGAGCGCATATGGAGATGGAGACAACCCAGATTAAGGGGATTGATTCGACCATCCGTGTGACAAAAGGCGAACTTGCGGACGGCGCGAGTCTTGAGATTCACGAGAGTATCATGACACATGGTAAGCAGTACGCTAAGACGGACTTTTCCGTGGATATGAACGGAAAGGATTCCAGTGTCAATCTGATTTCACGCTCTGTGGCAAGGGATAGTTCCCACCAGGAATTTTTCTCCGTCATCAACGGAAATGAAGCATGCGTCGGACACAGTGAGTGCGACGCCATCATTATGGATGGCGCGAGTGTGACGGCAAGCCCGCAGTTGACCGCAAACAACATTGAGGCGAACCTCATCCACGAGGCTGCAATCGGCAAGATTGCCGGCGAGCAGCTGATTAAATTAATGACATTAGGACTTACGGAAAAGGAAGCCGAGGAACAGATTATCAATGGATTTCTGAAGTAAGAAAAAGCAGCCCTTTCGGCTGCTTTTCATTGTTTTTTGGAAGAATCGTGATTCGGGATGTCGAGAAAGTGCATTTTGGTATCGCCCATCTCCGGCATAGCGCCGACAACCTTCGGGGAATGTGAGTTGCGGAGACATTTTGGGCAGAGCGAGCCAAACCGGATGGGTGCACCGCATCTCTGGCAGTGCAGGTTGGCGATTGCATCAGAACTGTCCTCGCGGTATTCAATCCGGCCTTCGCGAATCCACTCTTTCACCTTGGAATGAGGGAGATGAAAATGCTCCGCAACCTGATACTCGTTGACGAGATTTTCGCGTATATATTCTTTTACCTCACGAAAGAGGACAATATCTTTGCAAACCGGACATAAATCGTCCTGATAGGATTTGGCAAGCGGCCTTCTGCAGTTTTCGCAATACTTGTAATTGTCAAAGAGAGATTGTTGTGCCATGGTGAGTCAGTCCTTTCTGATTTTGTCTCATTATAGCACTTCATAGGAAAAAATCATAGAAATTATACGGAAAGGGGAGTACTTTGATGAAATTTTTCCATTTGTCGGACCTCCATATAGGAAAACAGCTGCACCATTACAATTTATGCGAGGAACAGCGCTGCCTGTTAGGGCAGATTGCAGAGCTTGCTGGGAGGGAGCGGCCGGATGCCATCGTGATTGCGGGGGACATCTATGATGTGGCGGTTCCCTCTGCGGAGGCGGTCTCCGTCTTTGACGCATTTCTGACGGAACTCAACAGCATTGAACCGCAGATTCCCATTCTTTTGATTGCAGGGAATCATGACAGTGCCAAAAGAATCGACTACGCCAGCGGAATTCTTGCGAAGAGCCGTCTCTATATCGCCGGAATGCCGCCGGCTGCGCCTGAGGAGAAAATTAAAAAAGTGACGCTCTCCGACGCTTACGGCGAGGTGGACTTCTACCTGCTTCCGTTTGTGAAGCCGGGGTATGTAAGGATGCTGTTTGATGAGGAAATCACCGGGTATGACATGGCGGTACAAAAGCTCATTGAGCGCGAGGAGATAGACACCACCCGGAGAAATGTCCTCATCAGCCATCAGTTCTATACGGCGGGCGGGATGGCGCCGGAGGTCAGCGATTCGGAACTGCACTTAGTCGGCGGGCTGGAGAACGTGGACGTATCGGCGCTTGCGCCTTTCGATTACGCGGCGTTAGGGCATATCCACCGCGCGCAGAAGATTGGAAAAGAGTGTTACCGCTACTGCGGAACGCCGCTTTCGTATTCGGTCAGCGAGGCGGGACAGGAGAAAAGTATAACTGTAGTTGAACTGCAGGAGAAGGGGAGGGAACCGGTCATCACCACCATTCCGCTCGTGCCGCTCCATGCGGTTCGCAAAATCACGGGGACACTCGCGGAAGTGCTGATGTACACAAGGTGGAGCGATGACTATGTGAGTATCACCTTAACGGACGAGGTGGAACCGTACCGTCCGAAGGAACAGTTAGAGGAGGTGTTCTCCCGGATTTTAGAGATTCGCATTGACAACAGCAGGACGAGAAAACTCTTAAAGCTTGAGGCGGAGGAGATTCATCTCGAGAATCCGTTCGAGGCGTTCGGCAATTTCTTTGCGGAGATGAACGGCAGGGAGATGACCGGGGCGGAGAGTGCACTGATGAAAGAGGTATTTCAGGAGGAAATGGAGGGGGAAGTCAGATGAGACCATTGACACTTGTGATGAGCGCATTCGGCTCCTATGCAAATGAAACTACAATTGATTTTACCAGACAGGATCATGGACTTTTCCTCATCACCGGGGATACCGGAGCCGGGAAGACGACAATTTTTGACGGAATCACATATGCGCTCTACGATGAAACGAGCGGTGGGGAGCGCAGCGGAAACATGATGCGCAGCCAGTATGCAAAGCCGGAGACGGAGACGTATGTCGATTTTACTTTCGCCTATGGGGAGAAGGTTTACCGGATACGCCGGAACCCGGAGTATGTGATTTTAAAGACATTAAAGAGCGGCAAGCAGAAGGAGAGAAAAATTCCCGCGGCGGTCGAACTGATTATGCCGGACGGGAGCAGTTACCCGGAGAAGCGTGCCGGCATCAATGCGAAAGTCGAGGAGATTGTGGGGCTTACCGCAGAGCAGTTCACGCAGATTGTCATGATTGCACAGGGGGATTTCCTAAAGCTCCTCTACACCAGATCCGACGACCGCAAGGAGATTTTTACCAAGCTTTTTAAGACCGGTTTCTACGGAAAAATCGAGGAGAATTTAAGGCGCCGTTCCGCCCGGCTCGACGAGGAGATTGAGGAGAACCGCAGGGCGTTTGCACAGGAGCAGGCGAGAATCAGCTGCCCGGCGTGGGTGCGGGAAGAGCTGGACATTTTTTCGGGGGACAGCGAACCGGATTTAGAGAGCATCATCGCGGGCATGAGAGAACTTGAGGAGGAAGAGAAGAAAAAGATTGCTGCGGGGAAGCGGGCTGCGGATAATCTCAAGCGGCGAATCGTGCAGGCAAAAGAGAAAAACAGGCTGTTTGAGTCCCTGCAAAAATTAGAGGAGGAGTATCAGCTTTTACAGGGGCAGGGCAAATTGCAGGAGGAGCGGAAGGCGACAGAGCAGCAGGCATTGCGGGCGCAGAAGGTTTTTTTTGAGGAAGAAAAATACAGAGAGTCGGTCAGGAGGCGCACGGCGTCCGCGCAGATGCTTGCAGGCTATGAGAGCTGGCTTTTGGATGCGGTTGAAAAAAAGCAGGAGAGAGAGCTTTACGTGCAGGAACAGGAGGAGCGCTGCAAGGAGTTAGAGATTGCCATCCGAAAGAACCTTCACGCTATTGCAGAATCTCTCGGAACCTACGACAGAGCAGAGGAACTCCGGGGGAGACTTGCGCTGCTGAAAAAGGAATTTGCAAAGCAAAAAGAGCAGTACGGTGCGAGAATCTGTGCGATGGCGGAGGAGATTCTTCGTCGGGAGGAGAAGCAGGAAAAACGGGTGGGAAAGCAGGAAAAAAAGAAACGGGAGTTAGAGCTTGCAGCGAACGCGGCAGCGGAAGCTTCCGCCGCCTATGAGAGATACTACCGGCAGTTTCTGCGCGAACAGGCGGGGATTCTTGCACAAAAGCTCGAAGCCGGAAGTCCCTGCCCGGTGTGCGGTTCCACGGAGCATCCCCATGTGGCGGAGCTCTCCGGGGAGGCGGTCAGTGAGGCGGAGGTCAAGCGTGCGAAGGAGGTGCGCGGTGAGACCGAGGAGCGCCGGGAGAAACTTTACCAGGAGTTTGAGAAGGAGCGCGCGTTAATCAGCGAGGAAGCGCTGAAAATCTCTTACCAGAGGCAGGCGTTTTTACAGGAGGCGGGCATGCCGGAGGCGGAGTATTTAGAGAAATTTAGCGCATACAGGGGGAGGCAGACTGCGACGGAGGCAGCGGAGCAGGTTACAAGGAGCGACCTCGAGAAGAAGCAGGCAAAACTTAGAGAGGTGAAACAGGAGCTTGAATTCGTCTGTGAGGGCTTGACTTACGGGACAAAGGCAGAGGCGCTCACAGCGCAGAAAAAGCTTGAGATGGAGTTTGCGGAGGAGACCGCGAGGACGGAAGAAGTCCGCAGAGAGTGGGAAAATTTCCTGCAGAATATGCACCAGAAGGAAGGGCAGAAGGTACAGGAGGAGGAGAACTTAAAGCGGCTTTTAGAGGAGGAGACGGAGACAAAACTCAACTACAAAAGCAGAATGAAAGAAATGCAGTTTTCGGAGGAGGAGGCGTACAGGAATGCCTATCTTTCGGAGGAGGAAATCGAGGAACTGCGGAGCCGGATTACAGATTATGACCGTGCCGTGGAGGAGAACCGGAGCCAGACCCGTCTGCTCAAAGAGACGCTAAAGGGCGCGGAGTGGGTCGATACGGCGCCGCTTTATGAGGAGCAGAAGATTCTCGCAAAACAGGAGAGGGAGTCGGAGAGCAGGCGATTAGACCTCCACACGGCGATTGTGACGGATCAGTCCGTTCTAGAACAATCGGGGAGATATCTCGAGCGGGAGAAAGAGCTGCAGGAACTTGATGTCGTGGTGAAAAGCCTTTTTAGAACCGCAAACGGAAGGCTTGCAGGGAGCGCGAAAATCGATTTCGAGACCTATGTGCAGAGGCAGTATTTCCGGCAGATTATCGCGGAGGCGAACAAGAGACTCTTGACGATGAGCGGCCAGCAGTTTATGCTAAAACTGAAAGAGGAAAATAATTCCGGTAAAAAATCAAACGAAGGATTAGACTTGTCCGTGTACAGTCTCGTCACGGACAGCGAGCGCGATATCAAGACGCTCTCCGGCGGGGAATCCTTTCTGGCAGCGCTCTCGATGGCGCTGGGACTCTCCGATATTGTGGGGCGGAATGCCGGCGCAATGAAATTAGACATGATGTTCATCGATGAGGGATTTGGGTCTCTCGACGTGCAGGCGAGAAAGCAGGCAATCGGCGTCTTAAACGAACTGGCGGGGGACCGCAGACTTGTGGGAATCATCTCCCATGTGACAGAATTGAAAGAGCAGATTGACCGCAAGCTCATCGTCCGCAGGACGGACAAGGGCAGCAGCGCAGCCTGGGAGGATGCGGCGGTCGATTGACAATAAGGAGGATTTAGGGATTATATGGAACAGAGGGAGCAGCCCATCGGAGTGTTCGATTCCGGAATGGGTGGAATCAGTGTGTTAAAAGAATTGGTCGCATTTATGCCGGGAGAGGATTTTTTGTATTTTGGTGATTCAAAGAATGCTCCGTATGGAATCAAAACATTGGAGGAAGTGCAGGAGCTGACCTGCCGCAACGCGGAGTATCTGATGGAGAGAGGAGCAAAAGCAATTGTAGTTGCATGCAACACGGCGACGAGCGCCGCCATCGGAATCCTGCGGAAAAAATATCCGGACCGCATACTGATTGGGATTGAACCGGCGTTAAAACCGGCAGTGCTTGCAAAGGAGAAACCGAAAGTCTTAGTCATGGCAACGCCGATGACGCTGCGGGAGGGGAAATTCAAAAATCTTATGGCGCGCTATGAGAAGGATGCAAAAGTGTATTCGCTGCCGTGTCCGGAGCTTGTGCGATATGTGGAGCGGGGAATCTTAGAGGGTCCGGAACTGGAGGCGTATTTAGAACCGCTTTTAAGGCCCTATACAGAGGAAAAAGTGGACTGTGTTGTTCTGGGATGCACACATTTTCCACTGGTAAAATCCACAATTCAGAAACTGTTAGGTTCCCATGTGATGCTTTTTGACGGCGGCGAGGGGACGGCACATGAGACTTACCGTCGCCTTGAGGAGAAGAATCTGCTCAACCCGAGGCGCTCGGGCGGACGCGTGATGCTTGAAAACAGTGCAGGAACAGAGGAAAAGCAGTGTCTGGCGGAATTTTTGCTGCGGCACGGGCAGAGTTTCTAAAGATTTTGCGAAAATGTCTAAACGAAATCTAAATCAGAAAATTACTTATTTTAGAAATGTTTTCGGAATCAGACACATTTTGGACATAAGTTTTGGGTATACTAATCTCATCAAAAGGAAGTAATGCCAAAATTTCCTTTAGATAGATTAACATTTTCATAACTAAACTCCTCGAAGAAGTCTTGAAAGCCTTGTGTTTTCAAGACTTTTTCATTTGTAAAAATGAGTTGTTTTGAGTTCGTAATATACAAGTGATATACAAAAATAACTTAGAGAGTCATTTTGTTTATTTCCTGTACGAGTATCTCTGGCTTAGTGTGAATATAGACACGCTGTGTTAGATCTTCGATGTGATGTCCTAAAATTAATTTAATGTACATTTCATTAATGCCAGCTAAATATAAGTTGGTTGCAGTGGTGTGTCTGGTATCATGTGGCAGGTGCTGAAGATTCATTTGATTCATATATTGATCAAAACGCCAGCGAAGTGTTTGATAGATTCGTTGGCTTTTATTGATATTCCAGAAATAATAGGATTCTTTATTGTAATGAGCCTTAACAATTGGAAGAATTTTATTATGAATAGGAATAATGCGTGATTTTCCGGCTTCGGTTTTCACTCCGGTTATAAAGTATTGTTGTTCAAGATAAATGTCTTCGGTCTTTATTATTAAAAATTCTTCTGCTCGGATACCTGTATAAAGAAGAATTAAAATCATGTCTCTGGTGTCGCTTTGGGGTGCATTTGAAATTAATTCAATTTCTTCATGTGTAAAAGGTCTGTGTTTTTGTTCGGAGGTATTTGTGTAATCATAATCACAATGAGCAGAAATATCTTTTTCAACGTAACCTTTTTTTATGGCTAAACGATACATTTTTTTTAGCAGATTATGAATGTTGTTTAATGATGATTTTGAAAGGTGATTATTTTTTGTTATTTCTGCTTGTAATAATTCATAATCTATATTTTTGAACTTAATATGATGTAATTTAGATAAATTATTAAAAGCTGCATTTAAAGCTTTATATGTTGATGTACTGAATTTTTTCTTTCGTTCATTCAAATAATCAATGGTTTCATTATAAACGTCTTCAAAGGTGGGATTGAATTTTGCGGATTTTTTGATTAGTGATTCTTTAGCTTCGTTTGTTCCGTTGTAACGGTCAAGATATTCTTGTGCTTCTTTAGCTGAACTGAAATATCCAAGATATTCGTATTTGAGAGATACAGTTCCATTAGAAGTAATTTTTTTTCCGGTGGTGATTCTTGGTGCATATGGTTTGCGCCGTTTGCCGGATAATTTTACAACAGTTCCGGTACCGTTAGGTCTTCGCATGATATCATCTCCTTAAAAGGGCAAAAAAATGCCCGGTAACTTGTTTTTTTACCGGAAAGATGATATAATTCATTTGCTTAAGATGTCTTATATCGGTTTCCGGTATAGGTACAGTTCCGCTCTAATGTTTGCAGCATTAGAGCGGTTTTTATTTGGAGCAAAGCTTATTGAGATTCTCCTATATAATAGTTTAAAAGTTGATTAGTAGAAAAAGAATGAGCTTCTTTTTCTATTTGGTTAACATCATCTTTTGGAAAGTCTTGACGAATGATATGGGATAAAGCGTGTAAAAATTCTTGACGTTGCTCTATGTGAGAAAGAGATTTCTCAATAAATATAGTGTAGCTTCCGTCTTCATTTTCGGTAATAGCTTCTCTTGTCTTCCCAGAAGGAAATTTAATTAATTGTATTTGATAATCAATCAGTTTCACCACGTTCCTTTCTTTTTAGTGCTAATAACATTTGATGCACGGTAGATAAATCTTCTGGTTCAGCATCTTGCGCGGCATCAAACAGTAGTTTGAGTTCTTTGTTGTGAAGAATCTTTTCTGCGATATCTGTTGTTTCTTCATTGAAATAGTACTTTTCACCACCTTCTTGTTCTTCTCCAGTCATTAAATATTCAAGTGAAACGCCAAAATATTCAGAAATTTTTTGCAATCTTTCTGGTTTTGGCATACTTGTTCTCCATTTTGATATAGAACCATTGGAAAAACCTAGTTCTTTTTCTAATTTTCCTTGTGATATATTCTTTTGTTTTCTTAGGTTCTCGATTCTTTCAAATACTGTCATAATGCTAATTCTCCTTTTACCGAAAAAATTCTGTAAAAAGTGCTTGACAATTAGAAAGATTTCTGTATAATAAAGATATAAACACAGAAAACTTTCGGTAAATTAAAAAGCTACAGAAAATGTTCTTTAATATAATTTGTGTGGTAACTGTATATTAGAATATTTTCTGTAAAATGTCAATAGATTTACCGAAAATTTTCTGAATATACAAAAAGGAGATATTTGTATGATTTATGACAAAATCAAAGAATTTTGCAAAGAGCGTGGAGTTAGCATTACTTCGGTTGAAAAAGAAGCAGGATTAAGCAATGGTATAATTAGCAAATGGAACAATGTTAGTCCTACCGTTGATAATCTGCAAGCTGTTGCTAAAGTTCTCAAAGTTAAAGTAGATGAACTACTTTCTTAGAAAATACCACAACACAAGTCCAATAAAAAGGACAGTAGGAAAGGAAAATGAAGATATGGAGAAAATGAATCCATTTGAACTTGTTAAATTAGAACAGGTGGCGAAGGAACTTAATACTTCGGCAGAAACAATAAGAAGTGCAATGGAACAAAATACGTTGCCATATCCTCTTGGTTTTTGTGTTAAACATGATGAAAGAACAGCATTTTTTGTATATAGAGGATTATTGGAACAGTTTAAAGAAAAGATAAAAGGAAATTTAAAAACGTGCTAAATCAGACCGTATCAGAATATTTGAGAGAAAAGGGAAAACAAGTAGTAGAAAGAGAGGTAAGAAAAATTACATATAAAGAAATATTTTTAAAATATTTAAAGATGTACCAGAAAAAAGAAAAAGAATTGAAATTAGCGAAAACGTCTGAACAGTACATAGAACTCAAAAAGGATTTGAAAAGCATAACTGACATGGTGCTGGCGGCGGCGACCGAAGCAGAAAAAGCAGGAGAATTTTAGGGGTATTAAATATGGATGATATGATTGTTTGATGATTCAACGTCGTTGCTTGTGGGTATGTGTAGAACATCGTGTTTTGAAGTCTGTGGGTAATAATGTTTATAATTTACAAATTATGAACTTATTATCCATGACGGAAACGATGTTATGCATATATCCATAGCAAAAAGAAAATAAAAATTAGAATTTAATTGATCAAGGAAAGAGAAAAGGATATGAAAGAAAAAGAGATTTATGAACAGTTTTTAAGAGTGTCTGGTTTAGCCAAAGAAGATATTGTTGATTACAGATATTGCACTAAATTATATGCGGGAATAGATATACCCAATGCACTTACTATTGAGCTAAAAGGTGGGAAAATTATCATATACGAAGCCTATGACATTGATACCATTGTTAAAGAACTTAGTGAAGCAATGGGAACAGGAAATAGTACCTTTATGCAAGGTTATCGAAATGCTCTTGAAGATGTTAGAAGCTACGGAAAACCCGTTGAGCATATTTGTGTAAACTGAAAGTTACAAAGGATAGTATCACCGTTAAAAGTGCAGAGGGGAGAATATTAGAAATTGATTTGGATTCAATCACCGGAATTTCATAATGAAGAGATTCCATCTTCAAATAAAACAATTGAGAATGCAGTCAATAAGCAGGAAGAAGAAACGAATGATATTTTAAAACATTATCAAAAAATATTTGGGATAAACGATTAGAAATAAAATGCTTGTTTCGACAGTTTAGGTCGTAGCATCAAAGCAAAACAAGCAATCAGCTCATAGGAGCTGTAAAAAGAAGACCCTGCGGCTTCAATCGCAAGGTCTTCAGGAAACATTAGAAATGTTCCAACAAACAAGATAATTTTAAAACATTTCTAAAAGAAGTTCAATCAGAACTTTTGTTTCCCTTAAACGCACATTGACAATTGAATCATACCGCATGGGTGGAGAGCATGAAAAACAGGGCACTTCGAAAAAAGCCATTTGGACGGTTAAATAGAACATGACGGTATTTTATTTTTTAGAAATGCATATTGACAAAGTATATATTTTTAAGAAATAAATTGTGGAACAAATAGTAAAAATAGCGAGGTAGAAAAATATGAACGATGTAAGAAAGATAAGAGGAAAACCTAAATAGAACTTTACTACTAAAAACCAAAGTGTTAGAATAATAGCGAAGAAAGGAGTACCGGAAAGGAGTTTTATATGAAGAAGAAAGTAGCAGTTATAACAGGAATTACAGTTTTAACGCTTGGAATCGCAGTAACAGGCGGTATATATGCATGGAATCAGTATAATCAGATGGAGATAAAAGATGCAGTCTTGGAACTTGGACAGACAGTCAGCACGGAAGCGCAGGACTATGTGACGGCAAATGAGCACGTCCTTTCAGAATGTAGCGTTAATGTTTCAAAGGTTGATAACATGACCGTAGGAACATATCCGGTTACTGTAACACATGGAAAAGATACTGTTATAGTGAAAGTCACGGTTGAAGATACGACAGCACCGGAAGTAGCGGTAAAAGAGCAGGAAGATACTTATTCCGTTATCGTTGGAAATGAGATTCCTGCGACAGATTTGATTGACGCAGTGGATGATTTAGCCGAAATCAAGTCAGTTTCCTTTGATACGAACCAGATTGAAGTTGAAACAGAGAGTGACAATCCTTTGGATAAATTAGGATTGTTGTTTGATACTGCCGGAAAATATACGGTTTCATTTGTTGCCGAGGATGAAAATGGAAACAAGGCTACTAAGGATATTGCAGTCAAAGTAATTGAAGACTACGAAGCCCATGTGAGCGGATTTGCAGATCTGACAGTGGAGCAGGGAAAGACAATTGATTATCTGGCAGGAATTACATCAGATGAAAAGATTGCTTCCGTGACAGTGGACGGCTCAACCGTGGATAGTAACATACCGGGTGAGTATGAATTAACATACACCATTACCGGGGATGATATGGAAACGGTTTTGACAAAGAATGTAAAAGTTACGGTAACAGAACCTACTGCAGTTGCAACAAAGCCATCAAACAGTAACAACAGCGGTACATCAAAAAGTAAAGTATCTGGAACAAATTCAACTTCTTCGGGAACAAGTGCGAGTGTAAGTGAAAATAATGAATATGACCCTTACACGGATGAAACAGATTGGGATGCTATAGGTGAAGTGCTTGAAAATACGGAGTGGGAAGTGATTGCCGAGGGAGTTACGGAAGACACAAATGTGCATTATATTACGTATGCACCTAAAGAATAAAAAGAAAGGAAGACAAAAGGGTTGCAGAAGAAAAATAGAATAATAGCGATGATTTTGGCGGTAGCAGTGATGTTGACCGCCTTTTTTAATGTCAGTATAACCGCATATGCAGATGGCGGTATAGTTTATCTTGGTAAAGTTACATATGCGGGTGCAACTGTAGGAAAGTTTACGGTGGACGGTCAAACAGCTTTTTGTGTAGAACACGAAAAAACAAGTCCGTCAACAGGAACAGAATTTCACGATGAAATATATGGTAATACAGATATTTTAAAAGTACTGTATTATGGCTGGGGCGGCGGCGAGCAATGGAGCGGATTTGAGAGTGAAGCACATGGGATTGTAGCTACATCACTGACGCTTTCCCATTATTACAGTGGAACTGCGATAAAGTCAGCAAACCGAAGTTTTTATGATTGGATTCAAGGTCAGCCGTCTGCACCGGATATAGAAATCTCGTTGTCTACAAGTAATGTAAAAAGTTATGTAGAGGGCAGTGTGCAACGAACAGAGAACATTACATTAAACGGTGACAGTAGAAATACAGTAGTTTTTCCACTTCCGGCAGGAGTAGAACTGCACAACGTTTCATCTGGGGCGGTCAACGGTGGAAGTGTTAGCGTCAGATGCGGGGAGACATTTTATCTAACTGCTCCGCTTAGCGTAAATGAGACGTGGAGTAGTGGAAATTTAGTTGGTACATTACCTTTGAGACAGACAGTGTTTGCAATTACAGCTAGTAGCAGTACACAGGACTTGGTTAGAACCAGAACATCTGACCCGACAAATCCTATCAATCTAACTGTCGAATGGGAAGCCTTAGGTTCTGTACAGATTGTAAAGCAGGATTCGG
>CAZBUW010000065.1:0-16828 GCA_964495195.1 uncultured Roseburia sp. | reverse complement strand
ACTGAAAATGCATCCTGCGCTATTTGCCTGAAAGTGAATGATACAGTACACTAGTATAATCAAGTATTTTTTGATAAATCGATTACAAATCGGTTTATTTTTTTTGCGCAAAATTACTTAGACGTATTTTTGCAGCGTGCCGGCAACGGCGCCTGTACCTGCAATCATTTGTGTGAAGTAGCTGCAGACACGGGATGCCATGTCAACCTCATAGAGGTCAATGCCCCAGATTTTCGCATTCGAGAGTATCGGGTGCAGCAATGCCTCCGCATCAATGGAGTCGCCGAGCTTTATATCAGCCACATAGGCGGATACCTCTTTGAGCATGGGGTCAGGACTCGGTGTAAAGGCATTTCCGTTGTCATCGATTCCCATTAGGTAGCGCAGCCATCCGGCAAAGACAAGCGGAATCAACTTTAAGTCGGCAACGTCTAAGGAAGGAGAAGCCGCATAGGCCTTGATTGTCTCACCGAAGCGGATGGCGAGCTTTTGGGAGGTATCGGTGGCGATGCGCTGCGGGGTATCCGGCATGAAGGGATTTGGAATGCGGACGTTAAGTACCGTGTCGATAAATTCCTTAGGGTCGAGGATGCCCGGATTGACAACGACCGGAAGTCCTTCCTGACAGCCAATGCCGCAGACGAGTTTTCTCAGCGTGTCATTCTTCATCTCCGCCGAAATCAGTTTATAATCCAGCAGACAGCCATATATGGCGAGCGCAGTGTGCAGCGGGTTCAGGCAGGTGCAGACTTTCATTTTCTCAACCTTGTCAACGGTCTTTCGGCTGGTGAAGATAAGACCGCCTTTTTCTAATGCCGGACGTCCGTTCGGAAAATCATCCTCGATTACAAGATACTGACATTCCTCGGCGTTGACGAATGGTGCAACATAGGTATTTTTTTCGGTGACGACAGGATCAAGATCCTCAACGCCATCTTTTTTTAACAATTCTTCAATTGAAGCGTCCGGGCGCGGTGTGATCTTGTCAATCATCGTCCAGGGGAAAGATACTTTACCGGAGGTTTTCACATAGGAAGCAAAAGACGGGTCAATAAGATTGTTTTTAACCCAGCCGTCTGCAAAGGTAGAGATGGCGGCACACAGTTTGTCTCCGTTGTGGGAGCAGTTATCCATGCTCACCATGGCAATCGGTTTCTCCCCGGCGAGAAACCGTGTGTAGAGGAGAGAGGCTACTTTTCCGATGTAGCTTACAGGTCTCTGTGGGCCTGCCGCCATATCGGAAATGACTGCAGGAAGAAAACTGCCGTCGGCATCGCAGAGATTGTAGCCTTTTTCCGTGATGGTAAAGGTTGCCATCTGCAGAGAGGATTTTGCAAAAATCTCCTTTAAACGGGAGAACTGAGCCGTATCTTCTGAATCAAGCGCAAGGGATTCTGCGATGCTTCCGATTACGGTTTTTTCTACTGTACCGTCTGCCTTTAAAGTTGCGAGAATGCTGTAATTGTCGTGCGGATGATTCATTTTTTCAATGATTTCATAGTCGTAGCCCTCGGCAACGACAAGACCGCAGTCAAGAAAGCCCTGGTTTAACAGATTCTGCACCACGTTCGCCTGAAATGCGCGGAAAATATTTCCTGCTCCAAAGTGAATCCAGAAGGGTGCCTCTTTGGTGCGGGCAATGACAGCCTCTCTGTCGTATTCCGGCAGTGTATATCCGGCATCCTTCCATGCTTTTGTATCGGACAGTCCAAAATTATTTAGCTTCATAGCAATCTCCTTTCCCGATGGCCTCCCACAAACCGTTTAAATAAGTTGCGCCGAGAGCGCGGTCATAAAGTCCGTAGCCTGGCATAGCTGTCTCACCCCAGATCATGCGTCCGTGATCGGGACGGATTGGGCCGTCAAAACCGATGTCATAGAGAGCGCGCATGATTTCGTACATATCGAAGGTTCCGTCGGAGGAGAGGTGCGCGGCTTCCTCAAAGTCCGTCGGGCTGTTGAATTTTAAGTTGCGGACATGTGCGAAGTGGATGCGTCCTTTGAGGGAGCGAATCATATCCGGCAGATCATTTTCCAGATTCGTGCCGTAGGAGCCGGAGCAGAACGTCACGCCGTTGTGCGGGTTGTCTACCATCTCCATCATGCGCAGAATATTCTTCTTGTTGATGATGATGCGCGGCAGGCCGAATACGCTCCATGCGGGGTCATCCGGGTGAATTGCCATATTGATATCGTACTTGTCACATACGGGCATGATGCGCTCGAGGAAATATTTCAGGTTGGCGAAAAGCTTCTCATCGTCAACATCTTTGTACATTGCAAAAAGATCCCTGATGTGTGCCATGCGTTCCGGCTCCCAGCCGGGCATGACCGTGCCGTTCGTATTTCCGGCGATGGAGTCGAACATTTCCTCCGGTTTCAGCGCGTCCACGGCTTCCTGTGTGTAGGCGAGCACAGTGGAGCCGTCCGGGCGTTTTCTGGCAAGCTCGGTTCTCGTCCAGTCAAAGACCGGCATGAAATTGTAGCATACGAGATGGATATCTTCCTTTCCGAGATTCGTAAGTGTCTCAATGTAACGGTCGATGTAAAAATCGCAGTCCGCAGAGCCGGTCTTGATGGCATCATGTACATTGACGCTCTCGATACCGGAAATATGAAGCCCGGATGCAGCGACCTCCGCCTTTAACGCAGCGATGCGCTCCTGTTCCCACACATCGCCGGGGGAAGTGTCATAGAGCGTTGTGATAACTCCGGTCACGCCCGGAATTTGTCTGATCTGCCGCAGCGTCACGGTGTCAAACTTCGAACCGTACCATCGTAAAGTCATTTCCATAGGGAAGCCTCCTTTTACTCCTGTTTTTTGTAAAGCTGCCGTTTGACTTTATTATAGCGCAGCGGTAGAAAAAGCAAATTGGAAAGATTGTTACATACATTGCAAAAGTTGCTGTTTAAAGGTAAAATATGGAGAGAAGAAGATTTTTCCGGTAAGGGGACGGCCACGGGGAGGAGGGCACAATGCGTAAAGGTTTGCAGACAAAGTTTTCCATGCGGCAGTATATGGTGTCGCGCGATTTTGAAATTTATTATTATAATGAGCATTATACATCAAAGGTGGACAGCCATGCACACGATTATTACGAGTTCTATTTTTTCCTTGAGGGGGATGTCTCGATTGAGATCGGAGATAAGATTTATCCGCTGCGGAATGGAGATATGGTGTTGATACCGCCGCACAGAAAGCATCATGCGATAATTCATGGCGATGCGCTTCCGTATCGGAGATTCGTGTTTTGGATCAGCCGTGACTATTGCAGCAGGCTGACGGAGGTGTCGCCGGATTATGGATATCTGATGCAGCATGTTGAGGTGACGGATGAATATGTTTTTCATAATGATATGATTACGTTCAATGCCATACAGTTTAAGATTTTTCAGTTGATTGAAGAAATGCAGATGAAGCGCTTTGGCAGGGAGGCAAGAATACCGCTGCTCGTCAATGACCTGCTTTTGCAGATCAACCGCATCATCTATGAAAGAGAGAACCCGGGTGATGCGAGAGAGGAGAGCATCTATCAGAATCTCATCTATTATATCGATGAAAATTTAGAGGCGGATTTGTCTTTGGAAAAACTTGCGGAAACATTTTACGTCAGCCGTTATTACATTGCACATGTATTTAAAGAACAGGCGGGAATCTCTGTGCATCAATATATTTTGAAAAAAAGAATGCAGGCGTCAAAGGAGGCGATTCTCGGAGGGGAGGGAATCAGTCAGATTTATGAGCATTTCGGATTTAAGGATTATTCAAGTTTTTACCGCGCATTTAAGAAAGAATACGGTATGTCGCCGAAGGAATACCGGGAGATGAGCATGAAGCTGGTTTAGGCTGGGCGGGGAAACGGCGGAAGGCAATGGAGGCAGTAACATATCGTGTTCCACGGTTGTTGTGCTTTTTTTTTACAATGGAATGTGCTAGAATAAGAACGATGTTTTTTCGGAAATGAGAAATAAATATTTGAGAAAAAGAGAGTGAAAAAAATGGCTTATTCTAGGGAGACAAAAAATAAAATTAAAAAGGAGCAGGTGAAAAAGAGGGTGGTATCCGTGCTCCTGTTTGGCATTTTTCCGGTGGCAGCTTTTTATCTGCTCGAGTGTTATACGCACAATCCGTTTGAGGAGGTACGTCCCTATGCGCAGTTTTTTAACCTGATTTTATTCGGGCTTGTGCAGGGGATTCTTTTTTGCATAACGGGGAGTTTAAAGATTGCGGCGCGCATTGAGCTGACAATTGCCATGCTGTTTGGAATTGCGAATGCATATGTGGTATCGTTCCGGGCGAATCCAATCGTGCCGTGGGATATTCTCTCAATCCGGACAGCGGCGAGTGTGGCGGACAATTACAGTTTTGTGCCGGGCGCCCGCATGGTGCTGGTGACGCTCGGGTTTGCGGGGCTTCTGGTTGCAACAAGGTGGGTGAACGTAAAGATTGACTGCCTCACATTTTGGAAACGGCTGATACCGGGTATCCTGCTGACCGTGGTATTATGCATTTTTGCAAATGTATTGCAGCAGGAGGATTTTCAGAATCAGCACAGGTTGTACAATAAATTATTTACACCTGTCTTTATGACGAATGTGGATGGCATTGCGGTGACGTTTGTGATGAATCTTGCCTATATGGCAATTGAGAAACCGGCGGGATATCAGGCGGCGGAGGCGGCGCAGACGCTGGCTTCTTATGAGGCGCAGGAGCAGGAGTCATCGCAGGAGGAGCTTCCAAATATCATTGTCGTGATGGATGAGGCGTTCTCCGATCTGTCGGTGCTCGGTGATTTTTCGACAAACCGGGACTATATGCCGTATCTGCACAGCCTGCAGGAGGGTGCGGACAATACGGTGACCGGAATGCTCAACGTGTCGGTGTGCGGCGGAAACACAGCGAATACGGAGTTTGAATTTCTCACGGGAAATACAATGGCGTTTCTGCCGCAGGGAAGTATTGCATACCAGCAGTATATCATGGGGGAATTGCCGTCTATTGCAAGCTATCTGCGGGAAATCGGGTATGAGACCTATGCGACGCACCCTTATTACGCGAGTGGATGGGACAGGGATACGGTCTACCCGCAGCTTGGATTTTCCAATCTGTCCTTTCTAGAGTCCTATCTGAATGCTGACTACATTCGTAATTATGTGAGCGATGAGAGCTGTGTGGATAAGATTATTTCCCTGTACGAGGAGAAGAGGGAGGGTACGCCTTGTTTTATCTTCAATGTGACGATGCAGAATCACGGAGGTTACACGGAGGAGAGTTACAATTTTTCCCCGGAGATTGCGGTGGACGGTGTGGATAATTTTGCCCTGAATCAGTACCTGTCGTTGATAGAGCAGTCGGATCTGGCGCTTCATGCGCTGACGGATTACTTTTCCAAGGTGAAGGAAAAGACGGTGATTGTATTCTTCGGAGACCACCAGCCGAGTGACTCTGTGGTATATCCAATTCTGGCATTGAACGGGGAGTCGACCTCCTCCTTCGCGGAGGAAAAGGCGGCACTCCGCTACGAGGTGCCGTATGTCATCTGGACCAACTATGAGACGGAGACGGTCACGGGGGCGGATACCAGTGTGAATTACCTTGGCGTGGAGGTGTTGAAACGTGCAGGGATAGAGCTTCCGGCGTATCAGGCTTACCTGTCGGAACTCAGCGAAAAATATCCGATTCTTTCCGCAATCCGCATCGTGGACGCGGACGGCAGGGAGACCACGTTGAAAGAGGAGGAAGAAGCCTTGCGGCAGTATCAGAAATTGCAGTATTATCAGTTGTTTGACTGGGAGGGGGAAGAGTGATGGATGCGCGGAAAGAAAAATGGAGGAAGAGACTTCCACTGGTGTTGGCGTTTTTGCTTCCCCTTTTGACGGCAGTTTTTGTCTGCATTGACCATGAGGTGTACCCTTTTGGAAATGAGTGCATTCTCCATATCGACATGTATCACCAGTACTGTCCGTTCTTTACGGAGATGATGGAAAAGATAAAGGAGGGAGGGAGTTTTTTTTATTCCTGGAAGATAGGACTGGGATCGGATTTTACATCCCTTTTTGCCTATTATCTTGCCAGCCCGCTGAACTGGTTTTTAGCGGTCTGTCCGACGAATCATGTCGTTGAATTTATGACGATTCTCGTTCTGCTTAAAATTGCGGCGGCGGGAGGTGCTTTTGGCTACTATCTGCGGGAACACTTTGGCGTCAATGACTACAGAATCTCCGTCTTCGGAGCGGCGTATGCGCTAAGCGCCTTTGTGGCGGCATACAGCTGGAATATCATGTGGATGGACAGCATTGCTCTTACGCCCCTTGTCGTGTCAGGGCTCGAACGATTGATAAAAAAGGGGGATGGTGCACTCTACACGATAACCCTTGCGTTGTCAATCTTAAGTAACTATTACATATCCATTATGCTCTGTATCTTTTTGGTGCTTTACTATCTGATTCTCTTTGTTGAGGAAAAGGGACAGCGAATCCGCGGAATGATACGCTTCGCGGGTTATTCCCTGCTTGCGGGAGGGATGGGGGCAATCCTCATTATACCGGAGGCGATTCTGTTAGGGTACACCGGCTCGTCGGGTGAATCTTTCCCGAAGGCGGTGGAATGGTATTTTAATATTGTGGCAGAGCTCGCGCGCGTGTGTTTTCTGACGGAGTCCTACACGGGGCGCGACCACTGGCCGAATCTCTACTGCGGTTCGTTCGTGCTGGTTCTTTTCGTGCTCTATCTGTGCAGCAGAGAGATATCCTGGAAAAAGAAACTGCCGCGGACGATTCTGCTGGCATTTTTTGTCGTGAGCTTTGCCAACAATATGCTTGACTACATCTGGCACGGATTGCATTTTCCGAATTCTCTTCCGGCGAGACAGTCATATCTGTTCATCTTTTTGCTGCTCGCCGTGTGTTATGAGGGGATGCTTCACTGGAGGGAGGCGCGAAAGATTGACATCGGAATCGCGGTTGTGGCGGCGGCCTTCTTTTTGCTGGCGGCGCGTCTGATGACGGATGAGGCGCAGATGGATGGCCTGTGTATCATTTTAACGCTTGTCCTCTCGGGGGCTTATGCGCTGCTTTTGTTTATGAGCCGCATCTCAAAGGGAAAAATGCGAAGGGGAATGGAGATGCTCTTTTGCGCCGTGATGGCGGTGGAACTGTTTGTCAATTTCGATACGACGGGGCTTGCGACGACGAGCAGAAGTGCCTATGTCGCGTCCATGGAGGACTATAGACAGGTCTTGCGCGAGGCGGATGCACAGGCGGATGAGCTTTTCTACCGCGTGGAGGAGTTAGAGCGCAAGACAAAGAATGATGCGCCGCTTTATCAGTATGCTTCCGCGACGCAGTTCTCCTCCCTGATGAATATCAACGTCAGCCATTTTTACCAGAGTTTAGGGCTTGAGGGTGGAAAAAATTTTTACTGCTTTAACGGGGCGACCCCGCTTACGGCGGCGATGCTCTCTGTGAAATATGTGCTCGCGGACAATGCGGCGGAGGGTGGTGCGCTGCGGAGCCTTGTGGCGGAGAGCGGCGACACATATCTGTATGAGAACCGCTATGTGCTCCCGCTTGGATTTATGGTGCGGGAGGAGGTTGTTGAGAACTGGAATTATGATCAGAGCGATGAGATTTTCGTGCAGAATGAACTGGCGGGACTTTTAGGAGCCGGGGAGGAGATGCTGCTTCGTCTGTCGTACAGCCAGACCGATGCACAGGAAGGTTCAACTACATTTGAAATCCAACAGGATGGCTATTACTATGCGACCTACACGAATCACAATGCGGATAAACTGACGGAGACGACAAGTGACGGAAGGGAGCGCTCTTTTACAAAATGTTCCCACGGTTATACGTTAGAACTCGGGTACTGCCGGGCGGGAACAACGGTCACTGTCAGCAATGCGGACGGGGAACTGATACCGATGCAGCTCTATCTTTTGAATGAGGAGAGTCTTGAGACGGCGTTTGATACCTTGCGGCAGCAGACGTTTTCCCTGACGGATTTTTCCGACACAAGGGTGGCGGGGAAAATTGAGGTCTTGGATGCGGGCAGGCTGGTCTTTTCCATCCCGAAGGAGGAGGGCTGGACGCTTTTTGTGGACGGAAAAGAGACGGAGAGTGAGGCGTTCGGAGGTGCTCTCCTCAGCGTGCACTTAGAGGAGGGAGAGCATGAGATTGAACTACGCTACCACACACCGGGATTTGCAGCGGGGGCTGCGGTCAGCGCAGTGAGTTTTGCGGTTTTTCTGTTGTGCATCGTTCTCCGCCGGCGGAGGAAATAGGCTGTTTTCTGCCGATATCATACGAAAAAAGTCAAAAACAGATACAGAAAGAAGAAAGTCTGCTATAATGAGGGAAAACAAAATGTATGCATCGGAGAAGGGAGAGACATCTTTGGGAAAAATATGGGAATTTTTTGAGACGATGAATGAATACGTCTATGTGGCGGATATGGATACCTATGAATTGATCTATATGAACCGTAAGACACTGGAGATTTACGGTTTTCAGTCGATAGAGGAAGCTGCGGGGAAGAAATGCTACGAGGTGCTGCAGGGGAACAGTTCTCCGTGTGCACTGTGCTCTAACGGCGAGTTGTGCGAAGGGCAGTTTAAGGAGTGGAGCTTTTACAATCCGCTCACGCAGAGTTATATGGAACTGAAAGAGACAATGGTGGTCGATGAGGGACGGCGCTGCAGGATACAGCTCGGATTTGACGATAAGTCGAGACAGAGTCAGAATACGACGACAAAGCGCTATCAGAATTTGGAGAGGATTGCCAACGAGGGACTACGCATGGCGTTGAAGACTTCCTCGCCGGATTGTTCCATCAATATTATCCTTGAGTACATCGGAATGTCCTTAAGAGGGGAGAGGACATATGTTTTTGAGAGGAACGAAGAGGGAAATGATGACAATACCTACGAGTGGGCAGCAAACAATGTTATACCTCAGAAACAGAATCTTCAGAATCTGCCGGCGGAGGTTTGTGCGAACTGGTATCGGAAGTTTCAGGAGAACCAAAATATCCTCATTAAGAATCTCGAGGATATCCGTGAGATAGATCCATTGCAGTATGAGAACCTAAAGCGCCAGAATATTCACTCGCTTGTTGTGGTTCCGCTGTATGATGACAGGGAGGTCATCGGTTTTTACGGGGTGGATAATCTTCCGATGGAATCAATACTCAATGCATCGGATATCCTCCAGATTATGGGACATTTTATCATATCCTGTCTCAAGAGGCGCAATCTGCTGCAGGAACTTAGGACGATGAGCCATACGGATCAGCTTACCGGTATGGGAAACCGCTATGCGATGAACGAATATGTTGAGAGGGTACAGCCGGGCATGAGCATTGGCGCGGTGTACTGTGATATCACCGGATTAAAACGAGTCAACGACACGGAAGGGCACGAGGCGGGTGACAGTCTGATTGTGCGGGCGGCAGACTGTATGAAGCGGGTATTCCCGGAGGGCGGTCTGTTTCGTATCGGCGGTGATGAGATGCTTGCACTCTGCACGTCAATGGACGAGCAGACACTGTCGGAGAAAGTGAGGAAACTCAGGGAGGATATGGAGAAAAATGACGTTGTCATGGCGGTGGGGGCATTTTGCCAGAAAGGCAAGGTTTTAGATGTCGATGAACTTTTATGTGAATCGGAAAAGCGAATGTATGCGGATAAGGCTGCCTATTATAAGCGTACCGGGATTGAGCGAAGAAGATAGGAATCGGTTATTTACAAAAAAATGCGATAATGCTAAAATGGGTACAGGTAATGTGACAGCGGATGCTGCAGGGAGGAAGCGTTGATGACAGATTTATTTGCAAGATGGATTGCGCAGATAAACCGCCGAAAAAAAGAACGGGAAAGGAAAATGGAAAAGAAAGTGGGAAATGATGTAAAGCAGGAAGTGAAACAGGAGACAAAGAAGGAAGATTTTCTGCTGAGCCAGATTGATGAATTCAGGGAGAAGGCAAAGCAGCTTCAGGGGCTGCTGGTATTGAAAGAGTCAAAGGTGCAGGAATTACAGACACTTGTAGATGAAAAAGAAGACCAGGCGCAGGAATTGGAGCATATCCTGACAGAACGCAGGGAAGAATCAGATAGAATTGTAGTTGAATTTGATCGGCAGGTCTCAAAGATGATTGATATGGTCTCTGATAAGTTAGATGAGATGGAGAGCAGCGTCAGCCGGCAGGTTGAGATGGTGCAGAAAGCGCAGGAAGAGCAGCTTGACAGGAACAAAGCAAGCATAGAAGAACAGATTACTGCGGTAAAAGAGCTGACGAACACGCAGAATGAGGAGAGCAAAGCGCGTCTGGAGGAGCAGAGCGCCGCAGTACAGACTTTGCTTGAGGACGTCGATAAACGCCTCGCTGAGATGAAGAATGAATTGACCGAAAAGGTTCATTCCGAGAACGTGAAATGTTATCGGAACATTCAGGACCTCTTTAAGGAGTTTGGCGGGAAGTTAGACCAGATGGATGCCATTGCAAAGAACACTGCGTCGGTGCGCGGCTATGTGAAGTGTCTGACATGGCTTTCCGGTATCAATTTTGTGGTATTAGTTGGATTTATCTTATACTCGTTGGGTGTATTTAATTTTTAGGTAATTATTTTAGGTATTATGGGACCATGTATTGACGGGGAATGGGATAATTAGAAATGAAAGGGTAATACATGGAGTTAGAGAAGAAGAAAGTATGGGTCGTGGGACACAAGAATCCGGATACGGATTCCATCTGTGCGGCGATTGCGTACGCATATTTAAAAAATCAGATTGAAGATAAGGAGTTCGAGGCAAAACGTGCCGGAAATATCAGTGAAGAGACACGCTATGTCCTCGATTATTTTGGTGTGGAAGAGCCGGAGATGGTCTCCTATGTGGGAGCTCAGATTAAGGATATCACATTCCGGAGAACCCAGGGGGTGGGCTGTCAGATTTCTCTGAAACGCGCCTGGAAAATTATGAAGGAGTTAGAGGTCGTGACGCTTCCAATCACGAGCCGCAGCGGGAAATTAGAGGGACTGATTGTTACAAAGGATATTGCGACTTCCTACATGGATGTCTACGACAACCGCGTTCTGTCACAGGCGCGCACCCAGTATAAGACGATTGCGGAGACTTTAGATGGAACGGTTATCGCCGGAAATGAACACGCATATTTTGTAAAAGGAAAAGTAGTTGTGTCTGCGTCCAACCCGGACTATATGGCGGAATATATCGAGGACGACGACCTTGTCATCTTAAGCGACAGGGAGGAATCCCAGATTCAGGCAATCCGTTCTAATGCGAGCTGCCTGATTATCGGATGCGGGTTCAATGTAAGTCAGGAGGTCATTGAGCTGGCGAACGATTATAACTGTGTCATCATCACAACGCCTTACGACACGTTTTCTGTGGCGCGTCTGATCAACCAGAGTATGCCAATCAAACAGTTTATGACAAGGGAGAATCTGGTGACGTTTAATATCGATGATTATGTGGATGAAGTCAAGGAGACGACGGCAAAAATCAGACACCGCGATTTCCCGGTCTTAGACGAGAACAACAATTATGTCGGGATGATGTCCCGCCGGAATCTGATGCAGATGCAGAAGAAACAGATTATTCTCGTCGATCACAACGAGAAGTCGCAGGCGGTGGACGGGATTGATGAGGCGGAGGTTTTAGAGATTATCGACCACCACAGGATTGGAAGTTTAGAGACGATGTCTCCGGTGTATTTCAGGAACCAGCCGCTCGGCTGTACCTCCACGATTATCTACCAGATGTATCAGGAGAAGGGAGTTCAGGTTCCGAAAAAAATTGCGGGTCTGATGCTCTCGGCGATTTTGTCGGATACGCTGATGTTCCGCTCTCCGACCTGCACCGTGTTAGACCAGGAGGTTGCACATACATTGGCAGAAATTGCGGAAGTGGAGATTGAGGAGCACGCCAGAAAAATGTTTGAGGCGGGGAGCGATTTTAAGAACCGCACGACAGAGGAGATTTTCTATCAGGACTTTAAGATTTTTCACACGCAGGATATCAATTTTGGCGTTGCGCAGATCAGCGCGATGAGCGCCTCCGAGTTAGACAAGCTTGCCGTGCAATTGAGACCGTTCATGACACAGGTTCTGGCAGAGAAAAATATCGGTATGGTATTTGTCATGCTGACCGATATTTTAGAGGAGTCCACAAAGCTTATCTATGCGGGCAGTGATGCAGAGAAACTGGTAAAAGACGCGTTCCGTGTGACTCCGGATGAGGAGGCTTTTGTGTTAAAGGGCGTGGTATCGAGAAAGAAGCAGCTGATACCGTTTTTTATGAACACGTTAGCGGAGCAGTCGTAAGTCCCTCGGGGAGGAGCCGAAGCTTTTCTTATAGGCTCTTGAAAAAGTAGAATAATTTTTAAAACCACATTCATAGCAGGCGTCCGTAATCGGTGTGCCGGTGCGGATCAATTCCCTTGCGAGCTGAAGCCGCTTGGTCGAGAGATAGCTGCCGATGGTATAGCCGGTCTCATCCTTGAAGGTGTGCATCAGATGGTAGCGGCTTAAGTAGAACTGTTCGGCGAGAGAGTCGATATTAATCTCCTCCGTCAGGTGTTCATTTAGATAGTCGAGCACCGCGAGAATTTTCTCGTTGGAGGAGGAGTTGCGGATATAATGAAGATTGTGGTGAATGGCAGCACGGTTGAGCTGTATCATGAACTCTAGGAAGAGGAGGTCGTGATACAGCTCATTTGCGTAATCGGTGTCGTGCAAAGATTCCTCTAAGCGGTTCGCCGCGCTGCCGAGCGGACTGTTTGGAAAGGAGTTGACGCGCAGTACATGGGACTGTCTGCTGTGCGCCTGCCGGAAACAATAGTCCAACTGATAGTCTTCCTTCTCATAGGATTCTAAGAAGGAGGGGGAGACATAGATGATAAATCTCTCGTAGGGTCTGGCACTGTGAATGACAGGGCGGTGTACCTCGCCCGCCTTCACAAATACAATATCGTTCGGTTTCAAATCGTAGGAGCGCCCCTCGATGGAATAAGAGACATCCCCGCCTAAGAAAATCAGAATCTTATTAAAGTCGTGATAGTGGTAGGAAAAGTCTTTCCGCTCCGAATCTATCAGGTGAAACATCTTAAAATTGGTGTGCAGATAGCCTGTTTTTTCATATTGGTCCATATGATTTCCCACTTTCTGTGTTTACTAAATTTATGATGCCGGGGCAAAAGCCCCTTCGGGGCAAAACCGACACAACTATGTGTGTTTGCAAGCGAGCTTGCAAAACCACATATTGTGTTCGGTTGGTGCGAAGCACCTCTTTGCCCCCAGCATCATATTTATCATAAAAGCAAACCGCACAATTTGCAATATATTTCGCACATAATTCATATTCTTTTTAAAAAGTGCGGAGTATAATAGAGGAAAAGTGAGGTGGAAGATCATGAAATTTACAAAGATGCATGGATGTGGAAACGATTATGTTTATGTGAATTGTTTTGAGGAAAAGATAGAGAATCCGGGGATGGTCGCCGAGGTGGTCAGCAAACGGCATTTCGGGATCGGTTCGGACGGATTGATATTAATCTGCCCGTCTGAGGTGGCGGACTTTCGGATGAGAATGTACAATGCGGACGGCTCCGAGGGCGAAATGTGCGGAAACGGAATCCGCTGCGTGGCAAAATATGTATACGATCACCATATGACAAATGAGACTACCATTACAATCGAGACAAAGGCCGGCATTAAGACGCTTGACCTCACCGTCGAAGAGGGGGAGGTGACGCTGGTAAAAGTCGATGTGGGAGAGCCGATTTTAGAGCCGGAGCAGATTCCTGTTTTTGCGCAGAAGAATCCGGTGGTGAACGAGCCGATTGAGGTGGATGGAAGAGAGTGGAAGATGACCTGTGTCTCGATGGGAAATCCGCATGCCGTCATTTTCGTGGAGGATACTGCGCATTTTGAACTTGAGAAAGTGGGCCCGCATTTTGAGCATCACAAGGTGTTCCCAAACCGCACCAATACAGAATTTGTTCAGATTATCAGCAGAACGGAGATGAACATGCGGGTGTGGGAGCGCGGTTCCGGCGAGACGTTAGCCTGCGGAACAGGGACGTGCGCGAGTGTGATGGCTGCCATTTTAAACGGCCTGACGGAGCACAAAGTGTTAGTGCACCTGTTAGGCGGCGATTTAGTGATTGAGTATGACGAGAAGAGCAATCATATTTTTATGACAGGGCCGGCGACGACAGTGTTCGAGGGAGAGATCAGACTGTAGGAACTTAGGATGATAAGAGAGGATCGGAGAAAATGAAGTTAGCAGATTTATTAGAGCGGATGCCCTATGAGGTAAAACAGGGAAGTGTGGAGACAGAGATTTCCACGCTCATATATGATTCGAGAAAAGTGGAGAGAGATTCCGTCTTTGTCTGCATCTCGGGAAGCGTGAGAGACGCACATGAATTTTTGCCGGATGTCGTGGAAAAAGGTGCTGCTGCGGTCGTAGTAGAGAAGGACGTAGAGGTGCCAAAGCATGTGACCGTCATCCGCGTGGAGAATACGAGATATGCTTTAGCCTGCATGGCAGCGGCTTATTTCGGACACCCGGCGGAGAAATTAAAGACCATCGGAATCACGGGAACCAAGGGAAAAACAACTACAACTTACATGATAAAATCAATTCTTGAGGCATCGGGAATCAAGACCGGATTGATTGGAACCATCGAGATTATCATCGGGGAAAAGCATATCAGTGCAAAAAACACGACCCCGGAATCCTACGCGGTGCAGGAATATTTCCACGAGATGGTGGAGGCGGGACTCGAGGCGGTCGTCATGGAGGTCTCCTCACAGGGGCTGATGCTTCACCGGGTGTCGGGGTTCACTTTTGATTACGGTGTGTTCACCAACTTAGAGCCGGATCACATCGGGGAGAACGAGCATAAAGATTTTGCGGATTACATGCACTGCAAGAGCCTGCTGTTTCAGCAGTGCCGTCAGGGAATTTTAAACGCGGACAGCGAGCACTTAGAGGGAATCTTAGAGGGACATACCTGCGAGGTCGAGACGTTTGGGTACAGCGAAAAGGCAGACCTTCGCGCCGAAAATATGGAATTGGTGCACAGACCGGGGGTTCTCGGCGTAAAATATCATATCAGTGGTCTGATGGACTGCGATGTGGATATCAATGTGCCGGGGAGATTCAGCGTGTATAACTCACTGACTGCAATTGCAATCTGCCGTCATTTTGGCGTGGAGATTCCGGTCATCCAGAAAGCGTTAGCCGAGGTCAGGGTCAGGGGAAGAATTGAGATTGTTCCGGTCTCGCCACGCTTTACCGTGATGATTGACTACGCGCACAACGCGATGGCATTAGAGAGCCTCCTTTCCACGTTAAAAGAGTATGAGCCAAAACGTTTAGTCTGTCTCTTCGGGTGCGGAGGCAACCGTGCAAAATCCCGCCGCTATGAGATGGGCGAGGTGTCATCAAAACTCGCTGATTTGACGGTTGTGACGTCCGATAACCCTCGCTTTGAGGAACCGATGGACATCATTAACGATATCTTAACCGGTGTCGGGAAAGCAGACGGGGCCTATGTGACGATTCCGGACCGCAAGGAGGCGATTGCGTACTGCATTGCGAATGCGTTAGACGGAGATGTCATCATCTTAGCCGGAAAAGGCCACGAGGATTATCAGGAGATTAAGGGAGAAAAGTTCCATATGGACGAACGGGAATTGATCGCAGATATCTTAGAGGAACATCCTGAATATCGAAATTAATGTGTTTATAAAAAAAGGAGAAATCATATGGCAATATTTAAGGGTGCTGGAGTTGCACTCGTAACTCCATTTCGGGAAGATGAAAGTATTCACTATGAGGCACTTGAGAGGCTGGTGGAGGAGCAGATTGCAGGGCATACCGACGCGATTATCGTATGTGGAACGACAGGGGAACCAGCGACCATGACGGAGGAAGAGCGCATTGAATGCATCCGTTTTGTGGTGGAGAAAGTAAATCACCGCATCCCGGTGATTGCCGGAACCGGCTGCAACTGTACGAGAGGCGCAGTGGAATTGTCCAAGAAAGCCGAGAGTCTGGGCGTGGATGGCCTTTTGGTGGTGACTCCTTATTACAACAAGGCGACGCAGGAAGGTCTCTATGAACATTATAAAAAAATAGCACAGTCGACATCACTGCCGATTATCATGTACAATGTTCCGTCGAGAACCGGCTGCAATATCCTGCCGGAGACGGCGGCGAGACTCGGGAGAGACTTTGAGAATATTGTCGGCATCAAAGAGGCAAGCGGAAATATTGCGCAGATTGCCACGCTTGCTTCCCTGTGCAGGGGGTGTCTGGATATCTACTCCGGGAATGATGATGAGGTGATTCCAATCCTCGCCCTCGGCGGTATCGGTGTGATTTCCGTTCTTTCCAACATCGCGCCGCGGGATACCCACGACATGGTGATGGAATATCTGGAGGGCGACAGGGAGAGAGCACTGCAATTACAACTGTCGTATTTGCCGCTGATTCACGCGCTGTTTTCCGAGGTCAATCCGATTCCGGTCAAGGAGGCGTTGAATATTTTGGGAAAAGAGGCCGGCCCGGTCAGATTGCCGTTGACCCGCATGTCTGAAAAGAACAGAGCCGCGCTTGAGAAGCTTTTGAAGTAAAAACGAGAGAACGCGACAGCGGGACGCACCGCCGGCCGCCGGGGACGCACCCTTTTGTTCAATGGGGACGCACCCTTTTGTTCAGCGGGGACGCACCCTTTTGTTCAGCGGGGACGCACCCTGAGGCAGGCTTATAAAAACTCATATCATATCACAAAAAGAGA
>CAZBUW010000064.1:0-17772 GCA_964495195.1 uncultured Roseburia sp. | reverse complement strand
TAAAAAATATATCGGGAGATATATTGACAAATTTCAAATTTTGAGATAGGAGGAACGAAAAATGAATTATATCGATATGCATTGCGACACGTTATCGAAGGCGCTTGTACAAAAGAAACAGACCGTCTACGAGCTGGGCGGTGCGATGGTGGATGTGAAAAGGCTGCGGGAGGCGGGCGTTTTTGCACAGTTTTTTGCCATGTTTCTGCCGCAGCGGGATGAGCCTGAGTGGTTTGGCTTAGAGGAGATGCCGCCGCAGGAGGCGCTGATGAGAAAAATGTATGAGGTCTATCAGAATACGATGGAGCAGTATCGCGATATCGTGGCACCGGCGCGAAGCTACGCGCAGTACCGGAGAAATCGTGAACAGGGAAAAATCTCAGCCTTTCTCACAATTGAGAATGGAGATGTGGCGGGGGGCAGGATGGAGAATCTGAAAAAATTTCACGACATGGGGGTGGGACTTATCACCCTGACCTGGAATGATGCAAACTGTTTCGGCGTGCCGCATTCGAAGGAGCGGGCACAGATGGAGCAGGGGCTGACCGACTTTGGAAAAGAGGCCGTCACCTACATGAATGAGCTTGGCATTATTGTCGATGTCTCGCACTTGTCGGACGGAGGGTTTTATGATGTGGCAGAGATTTCTGACCGCCCGTTTGTCGCATCCCACTCGAACTGCCGCGCACTTTCCCCGGCGACGAGGAATCTGACGGATGATATGATACGCCTTCTCGCCGAGAAGGGCGGGGTGGCAGGAATTAACTTAGAACCTACATTTGTAAATAAAAATCAGGAGGACCACCTCAGCAGGGTGCGGACACTCTGCGACCATATTGAGCACTTCAGAAAGATTGGCGGTGAAGAATGTGTCGGGATTGGCAGTGATTTCGACGGGATTGGCGGGACATTTGAAATAGAGGACTGCACCTGCATGCACCTTCTGTTTGACGAACTGCATCGCCGCAGCTACAGCGATGATTTTCTGGAAAAAGTGGCGTACCGGAATGTGGAGCGTGTAATCCGCGAGGCGATGAGATAGCGTGCATATTTTAATCGCAACCTGCGCACACTGAGAATAGAAAAGATGCGAGGAGTTTGTGGACATGGATAAGAAAAAAGAGTTTAAACCATATATTTCTGCTGATAAAAAGCTGCCTGAGCTGACCGGAACCTCCGTGGTTACCGGCATTTTGCTCGCCCTGATTTTCGGAGGGGCCAACGCCTATCTTGGACTTCGGGTCGGGATGACAGTCTCAGCGTCGATTCCTGCGGCGGTCATATCGATGGGGGTCATCCGGGTGTTGCTGCGGCGGGAATCCATCCTGGAAAATAACATCGTGCAGACAATCGGTTCCGCCGGGGAATCTGTGGCGGCGGGAGCGATTTTTACACTTCCGGCGTTATTTATGTGGGCAGCCCAGGAGGGGGAGGCATCGCCGTCCCTCTTAGAGATTACTCTGATTACATTGATAGGTGGAATTATCGGCGTGCTCTTTATGATTCCACTGCGCAATGCACTGATTGTAAAAGAACATCACGCCATCCCCTATCCGGAGGGCAAAGCCTGTGCGGAAGTCCTGATGGCGGGGGAGAAGGGCGGAAAAAAAGCGGGCATCGTCTTCGCGGGGCTCGGTGTGTCCGCTGTTTACAAATTTTTGGCGGATGGTTTAAAACTTTTTCCGAGCGAGGTCGACTACCGGATTAAAGGATACCGGGGAGCTGGATTTGGCGCGGACGTCCTCCCTGCGCTGTTGGGAGTGGGCTATATCTGTGGACCGAGGGTGGCTTCCTATCTGCTAGCCGGCGGCATGGTGGCGTGGCTCGTCCTCATGCCGTTGATTGTGCTGTTTGGCGGCGACGTGATTTTATATCCGGCGACACAGACGGTGTGGGAAGTCTTTGCCTCCGACGGAGCCTGGGGCATCTGGCGCACCTACATCCGCTACATCGGTGCGGGAGCGGTGGCGGCGGGAGGAATTATCAGCCTGATAAAATCTTTTCCGCTTATCATCCGGACCTTTGTACAGGCGGTCAGCGGATACGGCGGGGGAAAAAACGGTCAGGAGGATCGTCTGAGCCGTGACCTGCCGATGAAGGCGGTGTGGATTGGCGTGCTCGTCATGGCGCTCGTTATATGGCTTGTGCCGATCATTCCGGTAAATATCTGGGGCGCTCTCATGATTTTGGTGTTTGGATTTTTTTTCTCCACGGTCTCCTCGCGGATGGTGGGACTTGTGGGCAGTTCGAACAACCCGGTGTCCGGGATGACGATTGCGACGCTTCTTCTTGCGACAGCGCTGTTAAAGGCAGTCGGAAACACCGGTATGAGCGGGATGGTGGCGGCGATTACAATCGGTTCCGTCATCTGCATCATCTCCTCGCTCGCGGGCGACACGTCGCAGGATTTAAAGACGGGTTATCTGATTGGTGCAACGCCGTGGAAGCAGCAAATCGGCGAACTCATCGGGGTGACTGCAGCCTCCCTCGCCATCGGTGGAGTGCTCTACCTTTTGAATGCTGCCTGGGGGTACGGTTCCCCGGAACTTCCCGCTCCGCAGGCGACGCTGATGAAAATGGTGGTCGAGGGCGTCATGGGCGGAAATCTTCCGTGGAATCTGGTGATTGTCGGAGTTTTTTTGGCAATCGTGGTGGAAATATTAAAGATTCCGTCCCTTCCGTTTGCGGTGGGGCTCTATCTGCCAATCCACTTAAGTGTGCCGATGATGGTGGGCGGACTGGTGCGCTTTTCAAGCGAGCGCAGCAGCAAAAAAGATGACGCCATGAGCAGAGAGTCCGACTCGTCAGACGAGCATTCCGGGGAGTGCGTCGAGCGAGGCATTCTCTATGCTTCCGGTCTGATTGCCGGGGAGGGGATTATTGGAATTCTCCTTGCGGTATTTGCAATTATAAAAATAAATGGAATGCCGCTTGGTGAACGACTCGACCTGTCCGGGTATGCGGGAATGGGAAACGTGGGAGGCCTGCTTGCATTCGGAATCTTGACGGCGACGCTGTGCGCGGCGGTCAGGGGGAGAAAAAGTTGAGAATCAGGAAAATTTGCAAGAGGAAATATTGAGAGAAAATCCATACAATGAAGATAATGAATTGATTATAATAATCCATAATATGGTGCAAATAGAGAGTAGTTCTAAAAGGGAAGAAGGAATATAGTCGTGGAATATGATAAATTACTTGTTAAGAAATATGGAAGAGAAATTATAGCAAACATTATTTTGTTGATGTCAATGAGTATACTTTCGATTATCGGTCCGTTAATTATGAGGAGTGCAGTGGACTATACATTAAAATGGGGAATTGAGAAACGAAGTGTAATGTTATATGCATTAGTGCTGCTTTTATTATATATTGTAAAATTTATATATCAGAGATTTCGATATTGGTTTGCTGAGAGATTTAAGAATATAGAAACGGTGAAGTTATATGAAAAGGTCTTTCAGATGAAATATGAAAAAATAATTCAGTTGGAGCCGACCTATATTGTGGAACGAATTAATACGACAGTGAGTACAATCTTTGAATTGTACAGCACTTCACTGGCGGGAATATTTGTATCTGCATTGACGGTAATCATGATACTTTTTATTGTATTCAGGATAGATAATTTGTTGGGAATTCTTTTTGTGGTACAAATACCACTTCAATATTTGGGGTTTCGAAAATTATTGAATGGTGAAAAATCGAAGTTAAGCAAATTGAGTGAAAAACTTCAAATAGTTAGCGCCAAGAATAATAAAGACATAAAGGCAATTATGTCTGACGTTATAAATATAAAGCAATTTGAGAAGAATAGTAAATTGTTTCTACTAATTCAGAAAAAAATTTGTGAAATAAATCAGGCGGAGAGAGAGGGGAATACATATGCAATGGAAACATGTACGGTGCTTGACTTTATAATGGTAATGCTGAAAAATATGGCATACATCTATATTGTTGTTCTGTTTGCAATTGGTCAGGCTGAAATTGGAGATCTGATTTATTTAAATTTGGTGAATAATTTGTACTTTGATTCAATTTCTGATGTCATTGAAATACAGATTAATTTGAGAAATCTTCGGGGCTCAATGAAGTTTGTTAAGGAAGAAATCGACAGCAATAAGGAGGCAGACGGAAACGTCCAAATTCATAATATCGATTTGATATCTATGGATATCAGAAATCTTGGGTATGATACCAAGGTGTTGGTAAGAGAGGGGAAACTTGAAATAAAGAAGGGAGATGTTGTTTCGATTTCCGGAGAATCCGGATGTGGAAAATCTACTTTGGTAAAAACTTTTAATAAATTGCTGACGGCAGACGGTTTATCGATAAATGGGATAGAAGCAGATAAAATAAAGAACGCTTCTCTGCGAAAATGTATTTTTTATTTGTCACAGGATGCATATTTGTTACCGCTTACCATACGGGAAAATATTGAGTTAGGCATTGATGTATCAGAGGAAGAGATGCAAAAATTAATGAAAGCTGATTTTATGAGAAAAGTTATATCTGATGAAAAGTGGCTCGATAAAAAAATAACAGAAAATGCGGCTAATTTGTCCGGCGGGGATCGTCAAAGAATTATTCTTGGCCGGATATTTTTAAGAGATCCGGAAGTTATTATTCTTGATGAATCCTTTAATTCATTAGATGAAGACACAGGATTGACAATTTTAAAACAAATCATCGACATGTATTCGGAACGGATTATTATAATTATTTCACATTCGAATACATATTTGCAATATTGTAATAAAAAATATGAAATTAGAAATGGTGTTTTGCAAATTGTGCTATAACCGTTAGTTACAATTCACAGCCCTCCACGCTCCATTCGCAATCCCGCACTCCGTGCTTCAAAGCTTGCTTACGCAAGTGGATTGCTCATTTGGTGGAGGTTCCTGCTTCGCAGTCAGATTTGATACAGGTATGCATCTGCTTACATGCAGGCATGACGCATCTGCATGTCTGTTCAAATCGACTGTGAATAGTAACAACCGTTAAACAAAATATTTTTTGATGCTTTTCAACACTATATCCTGTATAATGAACGTGTCAATACGACAATAGAAGGAAAGAGGGGACGGATGTTTTGTGGATATTGCTGAGAGTATCATCTATTATAGAAAGAAAGACAAAATGACACAGGAACAACTTGCAGAAATACTAAACGTAACGGTTGGAGCAGTATCAAAGTGGGAAAACGGAGTTAATCGACCGGATATTGAATTGCTTCCGGTGTTGGCAGATGTTTTTCATGTTTCAATTGATCAGTTATTAGGGCATGAAGAGAGAAGTTCTTATTTGGATAAAAAAATTTTGGAGATTCTTGATTTTGCTAATAGGGAAAAATATAAGGAGGCATCTGAAATTGCAGAAAAATTAGTGATGAAATATCCAAATCATTTTAAGAGCAATAAGGTTTTAGCGGATGTCTACTATTCGATTTGTTTTTCAGACGGCAATTGTGGAAAGGAATATCCACTAAAAGCAATCTTTTATTATAAAAAATGTATAGAATTATACAATGATTTGTATGCCGCAGCTATCAGCAAAGAAGAATTGTTCGTTCGCATTGCCAGTTTATATGCATTAGAAAGTGTAGGAGAATATTACAAAGCAATTAGAATTGTAGAACGTTACAATATCAATGGGCGATATGATAATTTAATTGCGTCTTATTTGATTTTGGATGGAAGATTAAAGGAAGGAAAAGAGAAACTCCTAAAGCATTGTATAGAAAACCAGATTTTTGTATTTAATGATTTAGACAGACTTGCAGAAATATATAGAAGAGAAGATAATTTTGAGTTGGTTGCAAAGTGTCTTACGGCTAAATATGCGCAGATTAATATATTTTTGAATGATGTGCCTAGTTATGCGGATAGGGCGTGCGCGGGAGTTTCAAATCAGCTGGCACAGGTATATGCTAAGTTGAATGAGCCGGATATGCGGGATAAATGGAAAGATAGAGCTGTGATGCATGCCAAAAAATATGGTGAAAATCCAACAATGGAGCTGTCGAAAATGAGAGATTGTGATAACATCAAGGGAAGAATGATTGATGATTTAGATATGGTATTGCAATCATTGTATTAACAATATGCTTAGGTAAATGTGGAAGCTATTGCAATTCTGCGGGGGATTAAGAGAAACAAAAGTTATAAGGAGCGATACAAGGGAGATGCATTCAGAGAGTATAGGGAAAATTGTTAATAAATTAAGAAAAAAAGCGGGTATCACCAAGAGAGCGCTTGCGCTCGGTATTTGTCCGGAGGCAACAATATCACGTCTGGAATCTGGCGAACAGATTCCGGACGTTTTGACATTGGAAGCTATTTTTTCAAGATTGGGAAAATCGGTAAATAAATTGGAAATCTTATTTCAAAATACAGATTATGCGGATTACTGTTTTTACCAGAATCTTGAGGCGGAGTTGGAAGCGGGAAACCGTGCAGAAGCAGAACGTATTATTGAGATTTTGCAGAAGAGAGAGAAGTGGAAAAAGCCGGTTTATTGTCAGTGTTTGAAGAAAGCACAATATCTTTTACAAAAAGATATGCTCTCAGAGGAGAGAAAAAAAGAACTGCTCGAGGATGCAATCAGGGAAACTCTGCCGGATTTCCAGACGAAAAAAGCGACACAATATATTTTTAGCGAGGAAGAAATCATATTGATTCTGATGTGGTTTCAGGTGCGCAATAAATTGGGGGACATAAGTGTGCACGGTGAGTGTAGTTGTTTTCTGAGTGAACTGGAGAGAAGAAATTACGACGAGGAAATATGGGTTGCAGTTTATCCAAAGGCAGTATGGGTTTTGATACAATCAAATGAAAAGAGCGAGGGGATTCGGGAAATACTGCGGCTTAAGGCGAATCTTGAGATGGTATGCAAGGTACGAAAATTATTGACAGAAAATGGAGTGTTATTGTGTTTTACAGAGTTTTTGGAATTAGAGTTGTCGCTATTGCAAAAGCTTGAGATGGAGGAGGAATATCGCTGTTTAAAGATGCAGCGTGATGCCTTAAAGTGGGTATATGACAGCTATGGACAGGAATATCCATCAGGTGAGATTGAAATATGGAAAAAATACCGTCAGCAGAATATTTATCTGCTCCAAGAGACGATAAAGAAGGAGAGAAAATATCGGAAATTGACACAGGAGGAACTTGCGGAACTTGCTCAACTTGATCAGAAGACCTTATCACGCATTGAAACGGGAGCAAATGATTTGAAGCGTGGAACTTTTTGCAAACTGCAGGAGGCACTGAATCTTGAGCGTGATTTGTGCAGTACAAAGGTGGATGCAGACGATTTTGAAACGCTTGAACTTGAGCGTAATCTGACAAGGGAGATGGTGAAAAAGAATTATTTTGCTGCTGAGAGACTGTTTGGGGAATTGAAGTGCAAATTGCCGATGGAGAGCAGGAAAAACAAACAGTATGTGGAATATAAAACAATCATATTAGAACTTGGTGAAGGAAAAATTGAAGAAGCAGAAGCATTAAGTAGAGCTAAAAAGGCTTTTGAGATGACAAGAAAAATCCCTTTAGAAAATGAGTGTAATATTATTCTAAATCATTTGGAGTGTGCAATAGTGGTATTAATTGCAAATTTATATCGGAAAAGTGGGGAATTAGAGAAAGCAATTACAATATTGGAAACGGTTTTACAGGGATATGAGAAAACCGAAATAAGCATAAAAAATAACTATAAAGAATTGACAGTTATGCTTGGCTGGTTGACAGGAATGTATGAGGAAGAGGGACAGTTTGATAAGGCAGTCCAATATGCAGATTGTTGCATTAGATTGGAAATACAGTGCGGAAGGATAAATTTGCTTGGAAGAAGAGTATTAGAACGGTATTATATAGAAGAAAGAATGGGACAAGAGGCAGAAATATGTGTAGACAAATATCATAAAGTATATCAGATATTTCTGCTCTTGAATCCAACTGAAAATCTTGCGGAAATGCTAAAAGAATATTTACATCAAAAATATAATGAAGACGTTGTATAGGATTAGCTATTTTTAGATACGGTATTGCAATTCTGCGGGGGATTAAGAGAGATAAAAGTTATAAGGAGCGATACAGGGGAAATGCATTCGGAGAGTATAGGGAAAATTGTTAATAAATTAAGAAAAAAAGCGGATATCACCAAGAGAGCGCTTGCCTTTGGAATTTGTCCGGAGGCAACAATATCACGTCTGGAATCTGGCGAACAGATTCCGGACGTTTTGACATTGGAAGCTATTTTTTCAAGATTGGGAAAATCGGTAAATAAATTGGAAATCTTATTTCAAAAT
Organism: uncultured Roseburia sp.; assembly: GCA_964495195.1. Taxonomy (GTDB): domain Bacteria; phylum Bacillota; class Clostridia; order Lachnospirales; family Lachnospiraceae; genus Roseburia. The sequence goes on along the minus strand of CAZBUW010000064.1, from coordinate 9,464 downwards.
ACAGATTATGCGGATTACTGTTTTTACCAGAATTTAGAGGTAGAATTGGAGCAAGGAAATGAAGCGGAGGTGAGAGCGTATATCGAGATATTGCAGAGGCGGGAGAAATGGAAGAAGCCTGTGTATTGTCAGTATTTAAAAAAGGTGGAAATCATTTTAGAAGAAAATAGAATCAGTGGTGAGACAAAAAAGAGGATGCTCGAGGATGCAATCCGTATGACAATGCCTGATTTTCAAATTGGCAAAGTACAGAATTATCTTTTTAGTGAAGAGGAAATTACATTGATTTTGATGTGGCTTCAAGTTCGCGGAAAACTGGGGGATGCCGGAGCATATGCGGAATGTCGTAGTTTTTTGAAAGGATTGGAGCACGGAAATTATGATGAGGAAATGTGGGTGAGTGTCTATCCAAAGATAATCTGGGTATTGTTGGAATTAGAGCAAGGGAAAGAAAAGCAGCAGGAGGAAAAATCGGAGAGCAGAAGTGTCTGTCGGCAGAAGAATGACTTAGAGTTGGTGCAGAAGGTGCGGAGCTTATTGACTGACAATGGTGTGTTATTGTATTTTACAGAGTTTTTGGAATTGGAATTACAGATTTTAAAAGCATTAGAAATGTCAGAAGCATATGAAGCATTAAAAAAGCAACGGGATGCACTAAAATGGGTCTATGATAGATACCGGGAGGAGTATCACACGGGTGGAATTAAGATTTGGAAAAAATACCGCCAGCAAAATATTTATCTGCTTTCCGAGACCGTAAAAAGAGAGCGCAATTATTTACAACTGACGCAGGAAGCGGCAGCGGAGCTTGCCAGACTAGACCAGAAGACGTTGTCGCGCATTGAGACAGGTGCGAATCATTTAAAACCGGGAACATTTCGCAAACTTCAGGAAGCATTGCAGTTAGAGCGAGATTTGTGCAGTACCAAAATTGATGTGGATGATTTTGAACTGCTGGAGCTGGAAAGGGATTTGACAAGGGAGCTTATCAAAAAGAACTATATGGAGGCAGAGGATTTATTTGAAGAGTTAAAAGGTAAATTGTCCTTGGAGAGTAAAAAGAATCAGCAGTATGTGGAATTTGTTTCTATTGAAATTTTATTTGGAGAGGGAAAACTTGAGATAGAAGAACTTTTAGAGAGAACAATTCAAATATTTAGTGTGACAAGAGAATTTAAAGTGGAAAATTTGGAAAATATGGTATTAAGTCAACTGGAAAATCGGATGTTAGCCATGATGGCAGCCTGCTATGGAACACTTGGGCAGAGAGAGTATGCAATAAGGATGTTAGAAGGGGCATTGAGCGGATATCGTAAAAGTGAAGTAGATGAAATTAATTTGTATAAAGAATTAACTGTGATTTTAGGGTGGCTTACAGATACATATGAGGAGAATAATCAATTTGAAAAAGCGATGGAATACTCTGAAAAAAATATTAGATTGGAATTAAAATGTAAACGGTCAAACTTGTTAGCGCGTAGAGTGATGGAAAATGTCTATATAGATGAACGACGAGGAGAGAAGCCAATGATATGTATTCCGTTATATCAGAAAGTATATCGGCTTCTCTTGTTATTGAATCCGGGAGAAAAAGTTATTGATGAATTGAAGGAACATTTTTTTAAGTCTTATGGAGAAGAATTAAATTAAATTTGGTCAATAACATTCGCTGCTCTCTTTTTGTCGACGAAAAAAATTCACCTTTTGGTATAGACATGAATTTCAGGAATCGTTAAACTAAAATTAGTACGAAATAAGAAGAAAGATATAATTCGGAGGGGCAAATGAAGAGGAGAAGCATATCAGGAATCTTTGCGCTTATGCTCGCACTGACAGCGGGCTGTGCAGGAGAAGCAGAAATGGCGGGGGATACGGAGAAGAGTCAAACAGCGGATGATTCAACTACAATTGCAACGTATCAGGACAAGCACCACGCGGACTGTAGTACGCCGGTTGCAGAAAATGAGGATGGCTATTATCTGTATGACGGAAATGCAGAACAGATTTGTTACTATGAGAGAAATGAGGACATCATTGTTCCACTGTGCAGTAAGACGGATTGCAGCCATACAGTGGCAAGCTGTAATGCCCATGTTTCGGGAATGTCCGGCACGACTCTTACATTGGTGGGAGATAAATTGTATTATGTCGCGCAGCAGGGGAATGAAGCTGGTATCTATTCCACGGCGGCGGATGGTACCGGCGGGGTGGAGAAGATTGTAACGCTCTGTGAAGTGTATGGCGGCAGCTATGGCGTGACAGACGGAATCTTTGATCGGGGATATCTGTATTATGTGGAGAACGAGATTGATACAGAGCAGGATCGGGAATACTATAATCTTTATCGGATTAAGGTGGAGGGAAATGCAAAGCCGGAGCTTCTCTATCAGGAGAAAGACGAAAGCAGCATTTACAATGTGCTTTGTTATCTGAAATCAGAGGGAGATTTTATCTATTTTTCCAATATGGTTTTGGTGGAGGACAACTATTACGGTCAGATTCAGCGATATAACATTGGGAAGGGAACGGTGGAGACTGTTTTTTCCTATGAAGACGGAAATACTTATAATGGGAGATATGAGGTATTGGAGGATGAACTTTATCTGGTAAAAACAGGAGGAACCGTTGAGATTTATGATATGGAGACGGAAAGCCTGAGCGAGTTTTATCAGGATGAGACCAATGCAGAGACTAACTGTGAGATTGAATTTGACGGAACGTATTTTTATCTGGATAACGGTGTGGAAGGGTTTATCAGTATGGATCAGTCAAACCGTCAGATTAACGTGAGAGATGTGGATGGAAAACTTGTGGATAGCCTGGAACTCTCAGGCAATATGTATGAAATCTACTGTGCGTTTGAGAACGGAATCGTTTACAGTGCCTATGAAGTCGGGGATGACGAGGAGATGCATCTGAATTTTTATTATGCAGATAAGAGCCAAATTGGTTCCGGAAAAATGGAATTTACAGAAGTGCAAAATTAGGTCTGTGGAACAAAGGAGAATGGAAAAATGCAGCTTGAGCTGATGCAGTTGGAGAAAAAGTACGGGGAGAAGCAGGCGTTAAAGCCGATGACTTTTACCTTTGGTCAGGGAATTTACGGACTGCTTGGAGCGAATGGAGCAGGAAAAAGTACAATGATGAACCTTTTGACGGACAACCTGAAGCGAACCGGGGGGAAGATACTGTACAACCGGCAGGAGATTTTAGAGATGGGGGTAGAGTATCGCAAAAAAGTCGGCTATATGCCACAACAGCAGGGCATTTATGATCAGTTTTCCGGGGAGGCGTTCCTCTATTACATGGCAGAACTGAAAGAGATTCCGCGCAGGGAACGAAAAAAGGTGATTCCAAAGCTGCTTGAAATTGTTCATCTGTCGGAGCATGCGACTAGGAAAATCGGTGGATACTCCGGGGGAATGAAGCAGAGAATACTGCTTGCACAGGCGCTGCTTGGGAATCCGGAGATATTGATTCTCGATGAGCCGACGGCAGGACTCGACCCGAAGGAGCGAATCCGGTTGCGCAATTATATCGCGGAGCTTGGAAGGGAGAAAATTGTCCTGATTGCAACCCATATTGTAAGCGATGTAGAGAGTATTGCGGATGAGATTCTTCTGATGAAAGAGGGGATGCTGATTGCACACGGAAGTCCGGCTGAACTTTTGACGCAGGCGAAAGATTATGTCACGGAACCGGTTCTTGGAAAAATCAGTCTCGAGGATGTGTACCTACACTATTTAGATGACGAGAAGGATGGGGAATAAAGGATGTGGCAGGAGGGAAAAAGAGTTTTTGGGAATCGCAGGTTTTTATTGTTGACGCTAATTGTAGTTATACTAAACCTGTTTTTTTATTTGGATGATCAGAGAAAAGAGTATGCCGGGGTTCTGGCAGAGGGAGAAAGTCTCTCCCTGATGTCTGAGGAACTCGAGGAAATGATTGCGGAGTATGGTGAGGATATAAGTGATGAGAAGCTTGAGAAGGAGGTAATGGAATATAGCGGGGAAAATCAGGGAACTTATGCCAATCTGTATGAATTGTGGCAACAGGCAAAATATTTTCGCAGTTACAGCGAGGAGAAGGAACTCCGCAGGCAGAACATGGAAAATTATCAATCCATATCCGTATTCCAAAAAGAGGACTCTGTAGTAATGGAGAGTGCCAAAAAGACGCTGGGCGATTATGAGAGAGTACAGGAGGTCGAGCCGGAGTATGGAAATTACCGTATGGTGGAGAGTATTCTGAATGCGAAAATGACAAAGTATCTCTATCTGATTTTATTAATTTGTGTGTGCATGAGTTTTTTGCAGGAGCGTAAATTGGGATTTCTGGGAATTGTACATCTTAGTTCCGGCGGGCGAGAAAAACTTGAGGCAAAGAGAATCGGACTTCTCTTCTTAAGTACAGTGATTCTGACAATTCTTTTGTATGGCAGCATCTTTTGTGCCGGTGTAGTCTGTTATGGCGGTGTGTCGGATCTGGGCAATCCGGCACAGTCAGTCGCTGCATTTTCGGCTGTGACACTGCCGTTTTCTGTCGGTGCACTTCTGGCAAGGATTCTGGCAGGGCAGATACTTGGCGGATTCATCCTTGCGCTTTTGATACATGCAGTCCTGCTCGGCAGTGTAAATCAGGTTGCCGCACTCGGAGGAATGGGGCTGTTTGGAGTACTCGAAGCTGTTCTCTGGGAAAAGATTGCGCCACAGAGCCGTTATGTTGTGTTCAAATACTGTAATCTGGCAGGTCTTTTGGAGATACAGGAGTTGTCAGCTTTGTATTTGAACCTGAATATTTGCGGAAAAGTGATAGGAATCCATATATTGTTTGCGGTGTTGGCTGTGACACTCGGAATTGCATCAGCGGCGACGGCATTAATTCTGTCCGGAAAAATGTACCCATATGGAAGACGAGATGTTTTTGCAGGAATCGGAGAATTTTTTCAGAAGATATGGTCGGGGATTATGCGCCGGTATACCTATCTGGGATTTGAGCTTCACAAACTATTGGTTCAGCAAAAGGGATGGCTTGTGCTGTTGCTTTTTGCGGTTATGGTATGCCGGGGCATGGAGACAAGGCAGATGGTGTTCGACAGCCTGACGGAGTACGAGAACTATTATTATGCGATGTTCGCCGGCGATGTGAACCGTTATACAATCAAAGAAATTCGTGAGGAAGCTGCTTTAATCGAGGCAAAGGAACAGGAGCTTGCAGAGGTTGAGAAGGTTTATCAGGAAGGGGAGCTTACGATGGCTGAATACCAGATGATGGTCGGAGAAGGAGCTTATCTCTCCTATAAAAAGGAGGCCCTTCAGCAGATTTGGGACGATGTCGGCAGTCTGATGAATGATGCAAAGGAGAGCGGAATGACGCTTTCCTTGGTGAATCCGCTGGGGTGGAAACAGCTGATTGGTGAGGAAGGTGAGATGGAAAGCGGAAAAATAATTCTCGAGGAGCTTTTTCTTATAATCCTGCTGTTTGCCGGGATATTTGCCTATGAATATCAGACAGGAGCGGCGACACTTCTACGCGGATGCAGGGGTGGACGTGGCAGAAATTATGCAGAAAAGTTTGCGATGGCGGAGATACTGATGCTACTGATGCTTGTAGTTGACTTTTTCGTCCGCTACTATGCAGTCGGGCAGCAGTATGGGCTGTACGGACTTGATGCAGCGGTACAGAGCCTCTCCTGGATGCGCCGGTTTCCACTGCATTGCAGCATTCGTATGTATCTGATTTTGGGAGTTTTAGGAAAATGGATGGTGTTCTCAGCTGTCGGCGGCGTAGTTTTTTTCCTGTCGGTGCGATTGAAAAACAGCCTGAAGGCGCTCGCTGTGTCGCTTGTCTTATTAGAGTTGCCGGGGCTTCTCGGCTGGAGAGGAATCCCGCCCTTTCAGAAGTGCTCTATTTTAAGAATTGCAGACTGGAACATGGTAATGACACAAAATGTATCCTGCGGTCTTTTGTTGATTCTGCTTTTGATTCTGGCAATCGGTATTGCTGCCGCGTTTCATTTGACGGCAGAGGAATACTGGGAGAACGGCTTGTGAAATAATTAACATTCCCTGTTGCACTCAGAGGAAAAAAGTGCTATATTAAACTGCGGATAGTATTCGAAGAGAAACTATACCGTAGTTTTTTTGATGAAAAACACCATATGTATGTTTTACAACAGAATGGGCTTGTATCCGGATGCGGAACGAGACTTTATTATCCCGGAATTTCACCACCGATTGCGGTCGGCGGAAGAGAATGGAGGGATGCGTATGAGAATTGGATTCATAGGAGCGGGGAAAGTAGGATTTTCCCTCGGAAAATATTTTGCGGTTCACGGTATTGACGTGACCGGATATTTCAGTCGAAGCCAAAAGTCCGCGGAAGCGGCAGCAGAATTTACCGGTACGAGGTATTATGGGAACATAGAAGACTTAGTCCGGGATAGTGAAGTGATTTTTCTGACAGTGCCCGACGATGCAATCGCCGGAGTGTGGGAACAGATCAGAGAAATCGGGGCCGCAGACAAAATTATTTGCCATTGTAGTGGCGTTTTATCATCAGAAATCTTTTCGGATATATCGGAGGCGGGAGCCTTTGGTTACTCTATCCATCCGTTCCTTGCAGTGAACGATAAGCTGCATTCGTATGAGGAACTTTCCAGTGCATTGATTACAATTGAAGGAGCTCCAGAGAAAAAAGAGCAGATGTGCGGGTTGTTTTCAAAACTCGGCAATCAGGTACTCGTTTTGCAGGCAAAAGAAAAAATCCGTTACCATGCGGCGGCGGTCATGGCGAGCAACCTCGTGTTAGGGCTTGCGGAGACTGCGCTAGAGGAGCTTGGCACATGCGGTTTTACGAAGGAGCAGGCGACGGCGGCGTTGGCACCGCTCATGCTCGGCAATGTCAGACATTTGCTTGACGATGGTGTGGAGCACGCCCTGACAGGACCAGTGGAGCGCGGGGACGTCGGAACCGTGGAGCAGCACATGAGGGTGCTTAGCGGCGATAATTTAGAGATTTACCGCAGGCTCTCAGAAAAAGCAGTGCGCATTGCAAAGAGAAAGAACCCGGAGCGGAACTATGAGAAGATGGAGGATATATTAAAATGAGCAAGAACACAGTAGCGACATTGCAGAAACAGAAAGAGCAGGGAGATAAGATTACGATGCTGACCTGCTACGATTATTCCATGGCGAAACTCATGGATGAGGCGGGAATCAACACACTTTTGATTGGTGATTCCTTAGGAAATGTAATTTTAGGTTATGAGGATACGCTGTCAGTGACCATGGAGGATATGATTCATCACTCCGCGGCGGTGGCAAGAGGTGCAAAAAATGCGCTTATCGTCTGCGATATGCCGTTCATGTCCTATCAGGTGTCCGTCGAGGAGGCGGTGCGCAACGCGGGACGTCTGTTAAAAGAGGGGCGTGCGAACATGGTAAAACTCGAGGGCGGCGCGAGCGTATGCCCGCAGATTGAGGCAATCGTAAAAGCATCCATCCCGGTGTGTGCACACATCGGTCTCACCCCGCAGTCTATCAATGCGTTCGGTGGTTTCAAGGTGCAGGGCAAGAGCGAGGAAGCTGCGCGCCAGTTGATCGAGGATGCAAAGAAAGTGGAAGCAGCCGGAGCATCTTTGCTTGTTATGGAGGGAATCCCTGCAAAACTTGCGGAGATCATCACAAAGACGGTCAGGATTCCGACCATTGGAATCGGCGCGGGCGCAGGCTGCGACGGACAGGTGCTCGTATATCAGGATATGCTCGGTATGTTCAAAGATTATGTGCCGAAGTTTGTAAAAGTTTTTGCGGATACCGGTTCTATCATGAAGCAGGCGTTTGCGGATTATACGAAGGAAGTAAAAGAGGGAACCTTCCCGTCACAGGAGCACACCTACAAGATAGACGATTCTGTGATTGAAAAGCTTTATTAAGACGCGCGCTGTTGCCTGTTGCTCGCAGCGGTACATAAGGCAGCAAAATATCTTGCGATATCTCTGGTGTGCATCGAACATAGAAATCAAGAGTTGCGAAATTATCGATTTATTTAAGAAGAAAGGAATAGATTATGAAGGTAGTTACAACGGTAGCGGAAGTAAGAGAGGCTGTAAAAGCCTGGAGAAAAGAGGGGAAGACGGTCGGACTTGTGCCGACGATGGGATATCTGCACGAGGGACACGGCAGCCTTATCACCGCGGCGAAAAAGGGCTGTGACAAAGTGGTCGTGAGCATTTTTGTAAATCCGATGCAGTTCGGACCGAGCGAGGATTTAGAGAGTTATCCGAGAGATTTAGAGAAGGACAGCGCGTTTTGCGAGAGCCTTGGAGCAGATTTGATTTTTCATCCGGAACCGTCGGAAATGTACCATGAGGGATTCAGCTCATTTGTGGATATGTCCGTTCTGACAGAGGAACTCTGTGGACTCAGACGCCCGGTTCATTTCCGCGGCGTGTGTACCGTAGTCAACAAACTGTTCAACATTGTGCAGCCTGACCGTGCATATTTCGGACAGAAAGATGCGCAGCAGCTCGCTGTCATCCGTCACATGGTGGACGATTTGAACATGAATCTTGAGATTGTCGGATGCCCGATTGTGCGCGAGGAGGACGGACTTGCAAAGAGTTCCCGCAACACCTATCTCTCCGCAGAAGAGCGCAAGGCAGCGCTGGTGCTCTCAAAGAGTATCGCACTCGGACAAAAAATGGTGGAGGACGGCGAGACGGACACGAAGGCGGTGACGGATGCCATGAAGGCTTTCATCGAGAAGGAGCCGCTTGCAAAGATTGATTATGTCAAAGCGGTTGACGGACTCACCATGCAGCAGATTGCCACAGTGAAAAAGCCGATGTTGGTCGCAATCGCAGTCTACATCGGAAAGACGAGACTGATTGACAATTTTATCTGGGATTAGCAGGACAGATTAGAGGTATTGTTTTAGAAAAGATAAATGTAGTTAAGAAAGGAAATTGTATGCAGTTAGAAATGTTAAAAGGAAAAATCCATCGCGCCACCGTCGTGCAGGCGGAGCTTGATTATGTTGGAAGCATCACCGTGGATGAAGCGTTGCTGGAGGAATCCGGAATCTTAGAGTATGAGAAAGTACAGATTGTGGATGTGAACAACGGAAGTCGTTTTGAGACCTACACAATCGCGGGGGAGCGCGGTTCTGGCATGATTTGCCTGAACGGAGCAGCGGCCCGCTGCGTATCTGTAGGGGATAAGATCATCCTCATGGCATACGCGCAGTACGATGCCGAGGAAGCAAAAAAACACAAGCCGCGCGTTGTGTTTGTCGACGACGAGAACCAGATCGTGCGCGTCACCAACTATGAAAAACACGGCAAGCTCGAAGACATGTAACGCACCGCCGGCTCGCTCACCGCCGGGGACGCACCCTTTTGTTCGTTGGGGACGCACCCTTTTGTTCAATGGGGACGCACCCTTTTGTTCGTTGGGGACGCA
>CAZBUW010000063.1:0-18254 GCA_964495195.1 uncultured Roseburia sp. | reverse complement strand
TGGCACGGTTCTTCCCTCCTTAATCATTTTTTGTTTCTTCGATTAATTCAACGGTACTCACAATGTGTCTCTAAAATGTGTTCGTGCGGAAATATATCATAAGTGACAATAATCCCAACACTAAACCTCTAGTTCAGGCTGACCGAACAATGCTGCCCGGGCAGTTACACCTCTGTGATACTATTGGTTTGCTAAAGTAAGATATCTTATTTAGCTGCTTTTGGTCTCTTAGCGCCGTATTTGGAACGAGCCTGTTTTCTGTTAGCGACTCCGGCTGTATCAAGTGTACCACGGATGATGTGGTATCTTGTACCTGGCAAGTCCTTAACACGACCACCTCTGATCAGAACAACGCTGTGCTCCTGTAAGTTGTGACCTTCACCCGGAATGTAAGATGTTACTTCGATTCCGTTAGAAAGACGAACTCTGGCGATCTTTCTAAGAGCTGAGTTAGGTTTTTTAGGAGTAGCTGTCTTAACAGCTGTACATACACCTCTCTTCTGTGGAGAAGAAGCATCGATAGGTCTCTTCTGTAAAGAGTTGTAACCTTTCTGAAGTGCTGGTGCAGTAGACTTCTTAACAGATGTCTGACGTCCTTTTCTTACTAACTGGTTAAATGTTGGCATTATTTTCACCTCCTGTAATCTTATCCTGTGCGCAAAACATTAATTCGCACACTAGGTTATTATATAAGCGCAGGCCCCAGTTGTCAAGCAATTTTTTTCGTTCCCAGCCGCTGTTTTGCTGACATTTTTAAGTATACACCAGATATTGGGTTTTCATTCAAAAAGGACGCATGCTCTAGACATGCGTCCCCCAAATTTTATCAGCAGTTCTGTTTCTTTTTTCTGAAAAGCAACAGGAGGATTGCCGCTGCAATCACAACCACTGCCGCGATTGTCACTGCAATCACTCCGGCATGATGCTGCGCCGTTTTTTCAGTTTCTGCCTCCTCGTCAGCCTGCAGTGCGCTCTGTGCGACTGCCTCCTCCTCGATTTCCTGTGCGATTGCTTCGTTCCAGGACGAGAGTGGCTCTTCACTCATAACAACTATATAATCAGAAGCGTGTGCAAACGAGAACTCCGCATATCCCTGCGCATCGACTTTGCTGCTCTCCATATACTCCATCTCACCGCTCTCCGTATTATAATAGAAGAGATTTGCCATCTGCCCCTCTATTCCGCAGCCGGTCTGTACCTTGAGTACAGCGGTAAAACCAAACTGTCCGCTGTGTGATAGTGACAACGGCATCCAGCTTATGGCGTCTGACAATTTTTCAAGAATGATCTCCGGGATATCTCCGGTGGACTCCGCCACCGCGAGGTCGATATCTGTAAAATCCTCCCCCGCAAGATCTGTCCCCTGTATCTGCCATGTATACGCATCGGAAAACTCGAATGTCACCACAACATCCTTGCCCGCGAGACATTGCCAGAAATGTGCAGGAATAACGCTCTGTTCATTCATTATCAGCAAAAGTTCCGCTCCGTCCGCATGCGCGGCAAGTTTTTTCAGAACAGTTTCCACTTCATCCCAGTCAGCTTCCGCCAATTTGACTACATTTGAATTTGCTTCTTCCTGCTCTGTCTCCGCCTTTTGAACCTGTGTCTCAGAGGTTAGTGATGTTGCAACCGTGATAACTCCACCTGCTGTCCCGCTGCCGGCATCCGCTCCGGCATTTTCCACCGCTGTGCCACTGTCGTCCGTTCCCGCGTCTTCCGCGCCCGCGCTATTGTCTTTTGTTCCCGCGTCTTCCGCTTCCGTGCCATTATCGTCCGTTCCCGCGTCTTCCGCTGCCGTGCCATTATCGTCCGTTCCCGCGTCTTCCACATCAGGCTCTGTCTCGTCCGGCTCTTCCTCCCCGGAAGACTCTTCTGTGTCACTGTCCTCCGTATCCTCCTCTGTCGTTTCCCCGGATACGGTACCTTTCTGTCCGGTATATTCCGGCAGTCCTTCGTTGCTCGTCGTCTCTGCAACCGGCGCCTCCCATGTTGTATCATAGTAATCGGTCTTTTCCCACTGGAGTGCAATCCACTCCTGTTTTCCGGCTCCTGCATTCGTTTTTACAATCTCAGACAGCTCGTCTGCGCTGTACAACGTATACTCCTCATACGGAAGCTCCGCGACAAATGCCACGGCGTCGAGCAGTTTTAACGTCTCGCCCTCCTTCGTCGTATTGACCTTCGGCGTCAATGCATAGCGCGTTCCGTACATATAGTACAGGGAGTTGACTGCGTTGATTGCACCCGACGGACTGCTTCCGTTTCCACTGTTTAACGCATTGACAATTCCGTTGATGGAACAGTTCTCAAGCAATACCGAACCGTCGCAGGTGGAGGATGCACCGTTGCTCACAATGTGCGCTGCCGCCTCCGAATCCGTGATTGTGTCTCTCGCATCCAGCAGTTCCTGTGCATCCAAAATACAATTGTAGACATGTGCCGTCCCGTATCTCATACGCGGCATTCTGTCCATCGAATTATAGTAGTAGTTGTTTGCCAGGGTGAGATTGATATTCTCCGCTGTCGTTGCATCATCAGACTGCCCAACGAGATGCGTCTTCTTCTGTCCGTATGCGTACCACCAGATCTGCTCCTCCGTCATTCCCTTATTTAAAAGGCTGTTGTAATACGGATATTTTTCCGGCGCTGCCGCGAGCGTATCCATCATCTGGTCAAAGAATATATTGTCCTCGCTTCCCGGCAAAAATTCACACCAGGAAACAGTGACATTCGTCTGTGTTGTCTTGTCTGTCTTAATATCCACAATACCGTCATATGCCTTGAAGAAAGTACAGTGGTCAATCCACACCCTGTCGCTTCCTGCCTGTACCGTCACATAATCCCAGTCGTTGACATCATAATCTCCGGCCGTCTCCTCATCCCACTCCCAGAGTTCATCAAACTTGATGTTCCGGATGATGATATTCTCGGAGGCATTGATATCCACCGCACAATGTTTGATGGAGTATCCCTCCTTAGAGAAGATGGTCAGATTGCTCATTCCTTTGATGGATAACTTCGACACTCCCGTCTCCATCAGGAGCGGATGTGTCAGTGCGTCGTGCGTATGTGCTGCAATCACGCTGCTGTAAGTGGAAAATTCCTCCACCTCTTTCTCCCCGAGGCAGATGTCCGCATCGAGTTCGATTACGCTCGGCATACCGGAAGCCTTGACTGCAAGCATCGCATCCAAAAATTCTTCCGCCGTGGATACTGTATAATAGTCGTCGGAGGACTCATACAACAGCCCGCCGCCCGTTGTGCCTGCCGCCTCTGCAAATCCCTCAAGATTATATCTTCCCGCCCCGGTATCGTCGCTCTCATAGCCGGAGTAGCAGTCCGGCTCGTATGTATTTTCCACATACTGCTCTCTCTGCTCTGTCTCTGTCGTTCCCACATAATCTGCGCCAAGCGCTTCGCAAGTATCCACCGGATTCCAGCCGAGTTCTGATTCGGAAAGCATTTTCTCCGCCTGCGCCGGTGATATCTGCCTGCGGTTCGCATTGACCGCGTAGCCGCCGCCATATGTGCCGCACTCATAGTAACGGGACGCTTCTAACGCTGTCTCGTTTGTGCTCAGCTCTTTTCCACTCCAATCGGTCCAGCCGATTTCTGAATTGATGATACTGCTCATATAGCAGTCAATGTAGGTGACAGATGCATTCTCTCCCCAAGGTCTTCCGAGATAGTACTTGCTTCCGGAACATCCTTTTTCCGCCGTGATACGGCAGTTGTCAAAAATCAGGCCATAGCTGACGCCTTCCGATTTTGGAGCCGTCACATAACCGGAATTCTTGTTCGCATTGTAGCGGAACACAATATCGCAATCCTCAAATACAACCATTCCGGCGGAACCGTAGATAAAATCTACATTTCCTGTAATATAACATTTATAGTAATACTGATGGTTCTTGTTCGGATTGATGGTATCCTGATATCCGAGAAAGCGCACGTTGCTGTACACTGCTCCCTCCGCCTCAGACAGGATTGCATCGGAGGACTCATTTGAGATACTTCCGTCCCCACGGTACTCCCAATCGTTTTCAACCGTAAGATTTTCCGCCGAAAATCCGACCGCTGATGATTTCACATACAAGAAACATCTCGTCGACGTCGCCGATGCATCTGTCTCCAAATCCAGCGGCTGGTTGTGCAGACGCACCATCTCACTGTCCTCACCAATCAGTGAGACATACGGTTTGTCGACAATAAGCTGTTTGGTGTCCGCATTCTTTTCTTCGTAGTCACCGGCCTTAATCAAGATTACCTTGCGGCTGGTATTCTCTGCGGACACTGCATCCACTGCTGCCTGAACCGTACTATAAGTCGGAACTCCGTCAACCTCTGACCCGTCCTCGCCCGTATATGCAGCATCCACTACCATATCGTAGTTGGTCAGATAGACGAAGTTGAGGCTTTTTCTCACTTTGGTTCCGTCCGTCTGCGTCAAAATCAAAGTGACGTCGTTTCTTCCCTCTTCGAGTTTTAAGCCGTCGAACGCAAACGTTCCGCGTGGCTCCACTTCAGCGCTGCCCTGCTCTTTCTCATTGACATAGACTGTCACCACACCGGCCTCTGTCGCAACGCCCTCAAGCAGTGCTTTTCCGTCATAGACCGTATCATAGGATTTCTTTGTGATGACTATCTCTCCATCCTCGTAGGAATAGGTTCCCTCATGACCGCCCGAAGGCAATGTCCACGCTTCCTCGGACATATTGCTGTAATTGTCCTCGGAAAATGCCTGCACGCTGTAATAATATGGGACTTCCGCCTCCACTGCCGCATCTTCATAACTATTTGTAGTTGTCTCTGCAATTTTTTCTGCGGTATCCATATCTCCGCTGCGGCGGTATACGTCGTAGCGCACTGCGCCCTCCGTCCCGCTCCAGGAGAGTTTCACACACTCCGGGGAAGAGACATAGGAAAGCTCTATCTCCGGCGCTGCAAGTGCAGCAACAATCTCCACCGGCTCACTGACAACATAATCATTGCGGTTTTCTTTCGCCTGTGCATCGGAGTTTCCGAGTGTTCCGCACACGCGGAAGGTATAGGTTCCCGCCTCCGAAACCGGATAACAATACGTCATCTCCGTGAGATTGTCTGCGACATCCTCGTAATCACTGCCGTCTTTTGACACCTGAAGAACATATTTTCCATCGCCTGAAACGGTCTCACCCGCCCAATTGACGGTAATGAACTCCCTCGATTCGTCGCCTGCTGCGCTCACCTTTTTCACCACCGGGGCGCTTCCCAGCGGGAGATAGTATTCATTCTGGTCAAAAAGAACTTCTCCATTGGCATCGTAATAGGTCATGTTTGACACGACCGCCGTCACACCTGCCGCCACCAAACCGTAATATACTTCCGACGCTGCGCCGTCCTCCTTGAAAAGAAGCACATCCGACGCGTTGTATTTGAATTTGGACGTATAACTCAATCCATTTGTCTGAGATTCCGTCTCAATGTAAAAAGCATCGTCCTGCTTGTACGCGCAGATGTGCAGGGTCTCACCCTCCGTCATCGTCTGGTTTGCCTGCCCTGCGCCCAACATATCTTTTGCCGATTTGGAATAAATGCCGCGGATGTTTGTCTTCTTTCTGACACCAACAAGCGCTGCCGCGTTCTCGTCAAACGCCCCGAGGAAAATTCCGTAGTTGTTGCTGGACGCCTCCACTTCCGCGATTGTGATGTCGGCTTCCAACTTATTAAATTCTGCCGTCTTTTCCTCGAATCCGTAATAGCTGATAGCAGAATTAACTTTTCCATCGACCGTCGTCATCTGTCCGCCAGTCTGCTTCAGTGTCAGCCTCTGACCGTTCGCCTCGGCTGTCAGACTTGTTGATGTTCCGATTCCATCCATCACTTCCGGAACCATCTCTACCGCATCCGGGTTGGTCTGTGTCTCAGGCGCCGCATTTTTTACCGACATGGAGTGCAGATAGCTCGTCCCTGATGCCGAATTCAATGTAAAAGTGAGCGTAGTTGCATCTCCCGTGTAGACAAAGCCGACACTGCTTCCCTCTTCGGCACCCTTGAAGCTCACCTCAGATGTGTCTTCCGCTCCGGCAGCCACAACCGTTCCGCTCCCGGCTGCTGCACTTAAGACGGCATCGCTCTGACTGTATACGCACAGTGAGAATGTAATCTCCGCATCGCCTGCAACTTTTACCTCAATCGTATCCTGATCTCCCATCACGATACCGTGCTGGGCTCCGTTGTAAAATATCCCCTTATTTCCGGTGATTTTTACAAGTTTATCCGTGGAAAAAACGCTGTTTCCGCCGCTCAATTTCTTCCCGGAAGTATAGAGCGTGGACACCACGCTTCCGTCTAACATACTGTATGTCCTGACCGCTCCGTCCGCCTTCGGCGTACCTGTCGCGGAGCAGTCTTTCACATCAAATGTACATGTATCCGGCGTGCCTTCGCTGTCAAACGATACCGTCAGCACATTTCCCTTTACCGCGACCCCTGAAATATCTCCGGTCAGTCCCGTGACACCGGAAGCGTCCAAAACGCCTGTACCTTCTCCGCCGAGGTCTGCCCAGATAACCGCCTGCGATCCTGACACCAGTTCTACAGAGCCGTCGCCTCCCTCTGCGGTCACCGTGAAGTCATCCGTCTCTGTCTCGCCTGCTCTCACCTGAAATGTTGTTCCCCCGATGGAAAAACTCCCCTGCGTCCCGCTGTTCCAGCCGGCCTCCTCCGGGTCCCCGGAACCGTCTCCCGCTTCCGTACTGTCATCGAATGCGTCCCCTGCACTGTCCGTGCTTCCTTCCTCAATCACCTTCGCGTAATAAATGTAGATTCCGCTGTTGAACGACCCGAAGTAATAGCTCTCCCCCGCGGTCAGTCCCTCCGCGGTGAGCACCCCCATCGTTCCGTCATCCGAGAGTTCAAGTTCAGACACTTTCGTGCCATCGTTTTTCCAGAGCGCTACGCCTCGCCCGCTCTTCCCGCTGTCCACGGAAGCCACAATCGCAATCTTAGCGCTCTCAGCCTCCTCTGACACCGTGAAGCCAATGCTCGCTTTCTCTGCTGAAGCACTGCCCTGGGTGCTGAATCTTTTCGTATACGCAACCGTCCCTGCAAAATCTCCATATTCTGTACCCAGCGTATACGTTCCGGACTTGTTCTGAGCACCTGCCTTTGTCTCGCCTGTGTGAAACGTAAAGTAGTCCCCGAGCACTTCCTGCTCCGCTTCACTTCGCGCAGCACTCTGCACACTGAGCGTCATCTCAGAGGGATCAAAGACATGCGCAGTTCCCTGTGATGCTCTTGCCACAATTCCGAGTTCATTTGTCTGGAGCATGGTAATTACGGTTGCTACTGTGAGCACCCACGCAAATACCCGCCTGCACCAGACTGTCATTTTCCTGTTCCATCCCGTTCTCTTCATATTTTTCCCTTTCCTTCCGGCTCCGCCCTCCCTCAAAGCATTGCCGTTCCATGCATTTTCTCCGAAACAGAGTTTCTGTAAGCTCTTACACTTGGCACTTCTGCCAACTTTTTCATAACACCCTCTATTATATCGCAATTTTTTAACTTTTCCATTAAAATATTCGACTCAATTTTTGTGCATTTTGCCATTTTTTCAATTAAAGTATGAAAGCGTTTTCATCCTATGCATGGTTTCTCCCTCCTATAACAAAAACCCGGCAGAGGAGAAATCCTCTGCCGGGTTTTTGTATCCATTATATCTATGCGGTACGACATTCTTCTTTTCTGCTGGTAAGAACTAAATATAATCCAAGTAAAATGACACCGAGGCAGAAAATACATTTTGCATTGAGCTCCGGTCCTGTCTTTGGCGTCGCATCTTTCACGTGTGCTGCCGGTCCGGCTGCTGCCACCGTGCTGCTGCTCTGAGCAACTACGCCGGTTGTCCCCGTCGTTCCCGTCGTTCCGGAAGTTCCGCTTCCATCTCCGGTCTGACTGCCGCTTCCGTCTCCCGTTCCACTTCCGTCTCCCGTTCCAGTTCCGCTTCCGTCTCCCGTTCCACTTCCGTCTCCCGTTCCGCTTCCGCTATCATCTGACGGTGTGACGGATACAATATCGCCATATCCTAAATCCGTAAGACCGCTTGAAGCCGTTCCCTCCGGAGTCTGGATTGCCGACACCTTCCAATTTGTCTGATCCCCAATCTTAGTGGCTCCTGATTCGAGAATCAATGTACTGATATCGCTTCCCTCAAAAGCATTGCTCTCAATCGTTGTAACGCTTGCCGGGATGGTCAGGCTTCCCATCTTACATCCGTAAAACGCGCCGGATGAAATCGTCGTGGTTCCGCTTGAGATTCCTGTTGCCGTTTTTCCCTGCGGACAGCGAATCAGTGTCAACAGCGTCTTCGAATAAAGACAGTTATCATATGTCGCATACGTTCCGTTTCCCGACTCCACGTTGATTGCCACCAGTTCTGTACAGTTATCAAACGCATCTGTCGAGATACTTGAAGTTCCGGACGGTATGGTAATGCTCGTAAGAGCCGTGCATCCCTTGAACGCTTCAAGTCCAATGGACGGAACTCCCTGCGCCAGTGTCACCGTGGACAGGCTTGCACATTTTGTAAAACAGTTCGCCGGAATTGCCACATTTCCTCTGACTGTCACACTAGTCATCGCTGTACAGGAAGCAAATGCAGAACTTCCGATGCTCGTTACGCTCGCCGGAATGTCAATGTTTTGGAGATTGGTACACCCTGCAAAAGCGGATACCCCGATACTCGTCACACTGTCCGGAATCGTAACGTTTGTCACCGTCGTATTCTGGAATGCCCCCTCCCCGATTGCGGTTACCGTGCTCGGAATGGTCACTGCATTCTCCACCCCGTTATACTGAATAAGGGTTGTTCCATCATAGGCGAAACCATCGCTGCTCTCCGAGGCAGCTCCCTTATAATCCGGCATAATCATCACAATCAACATTGCGATAATCAGTACCAGGCCGATTTTTCTACGAATTCCTTTTCTCATCCTTCATCTCTCCTTACCCGTCTTATTGTTCTTTCCCTTTTTCCTATTGTGCATCGGAACACTTCTTTGCCACGATGAACAACCTTCCATCCTCCGTGTAGTTATTGCAGGTCGACAAGGTCAGCAGACTGTCACCGTATGCGACAACGCCCTCATCGAACTGAACTGCCATCGCTCTTATATTGTCGATAAAAGAATCGAACTCCTCCTGGGTGTCCGCCTGAATAAAATTGTAATATCGGAAGCTGTCGTCATCCTGATACTTTACTTCCGCGAGGCACACTGCAAACACTTCGTAAGTCCCCTTCTCATAGATGGTGTCAAACTGTATCTGCTTGTGCTGCTGGTAAAAATCTGCCTGCTGATAATTCTTGAGCTGTCCGAACATCATGCTGCTTCTCATGTTGTGTCCATATACAATTATGTTTGTACTTCTATTTGTAACGTTCGCCCTGTAGTCAATGAACAGGGTCCCGTTGTTGTCGTCTTCACCGTTAAAATTTCTTCTGAGATAGTAGGTCGGGTCCTCCACGGTCTGCATGACCGGATAATCAATATTAGTATCCCCAATCGTAAGCCACCCTACAAAATCATTGTTCTGATTATAAATCCCCTGATATTCCGGTAAAATGGTGTAGTTTGCTGCCGGCATCTCCTGCTGTGCTGCCCCGTCGCCCTGCGCGCTGTCCGCCGCCGGCACTTCGGTTTCCTCCTCCGGAATAAAGCCCTCATTTGTAGCAAGCCCCGTGAGACTTGCAAGGCTCTCTGTCTTCATCTGGCGGAGTTCCTGATTGATTTCCTCCCCCTTACGGTTCGTGTACTCGGTCCAAAAATACCAGACAAAACAGATACATGCCAACACCAGACACACGATTCCGAGAATTTTTTTGGGGAGATCTGTCTGGGGCGATATCCTCGCCCCGGACAATTCCCTCTCCCAGTTCATCTGTTCGTCAGTATGCTTCATCACAATATTCACAAGGTCTAAGTAAAATCGTTTTCCAATCTTACTGTAAAAAATGATTTCTTCTTCCCTGATCAGATTGTAGAGATTGAGTGCGACCTTTGGATCGTAAATGTCCACCTCGTGAGTGATATAGTAAATCTTTTTGACATCACTCAATCCCTTCTGGTAATCAGTATAATTCTCAAATTCGAAATTTCCTATTGAATATTTCTTCCTCGCCATAGCCTAGTCACTTTTCCTGTATTAGTTTGTCGTGATATTTACCACATCTGAGAAACTGCTGTAATATGTCTCACTGTCTGATATCAGATAAGAACGTATACGATAAGAGTAGGCCGTTCCCGAAGACAAATCTCCGTCTATGTAGCTTGTTCCCTTCGCTCTTGCAATACGGGTGAATTTTCCGTCTGCTCCGGCGCGGTAAATCTCATAACCTGTGACCGCTCCCTCGCATGTCCAGCTGAATCCTGCTGATGTGCTGCTGGTCGATGTATTTAAGAAATTGCCAACCTCGCTCGGACGGATGTCAAACCGGATTGTTTTGGTAACCGTGTAGTTGCCTTTTCCTGCGACGATGACGGAACCTGTTCCAGCCTTTCTGTTGTTGGAGTACATCAGAGTGTAATCCGTTCCTGCATTCAGCGCTTTGCTTCCATCTTTGACTGTCACAGTCGGCTCGATGTCATCACCGGTATAAATCTGTGCTCCGACACCGGAAACCTGACAGTTTGCAACACTCTTTCTCAAGATGTTGATTTTTACCTCCCTGGTTCCCTGATATCTTCCGATACCGTTGATTGTCATGGTCGCCGTACCGATGGCATCATTCTTCGCATACTCAACAGTGTAATCGTAATCCGCCACCAGTGTCTCCTCCCCGTAGGTCAGAGTCGGCACCGGTGCGATTGCCGCTCCATCGTATACATAAGTGGACGACACGCCCGATACAATCACATCTTCATCCGCCACCGATTTCTTGACAATCTCAAACTCTCTCTCAATGGAGCCGGTGTAGTTGCCGATTCCCACAATCTCGAGAGAAGCTGTTCCGAGTGCAAAGTTGTTCCGGTAGCTTACCACGAAGTCTTTTTGTTCCTCTAACTGTACCGTACCATATTTTAATCCGATCGGCAACTTAACTTCCGATTCTGTGTAGGCAGCTTCGGAAGAAAATCCCTCCAGCGTGATGTCACTGTCCGCGATATTCTTCTGGTTAATCACAAACTCTATTCTCTTTGTGCCGCCGTACTCTGCAAGACCGCTCAAGATGACTGCTCCGACTCCGACTTCCACGTTGTCCTCATAGGTCACTGTATAGTCCTTGCCTGCAACCAGATATGTATTTCCAATGGAAACACCCACCGGAACCGGCGTAATTGCAGTACCCGTGTAGTTGTATTCACTTGCAACTCCCGAAGCTATCTTTGCCTGTGAGATGTCACTCGCAATCTTAAACTCAAGCGTGCGGCTTCCCGTATAATTTCCTTTTCCAAAAACAGTTGCTGTCGCCATTCCAAGCTGTGTATTGTTGGCGTAGGTCACGCTGTAGTCAACGCCGGATTTCAATACGGTCTCCCCGTGTTTTACTGTAACTGCCGGGGTGACAGCACTTCCTGTGTACGCCTGATTCTCAATCTCATCCACCGCAATCTCATCCGAGGCGATGTCCATCGGCGCTACGGTAAATGCCTTCGTCAGACTTCCCGTGTAATTGCCGATTCCATCGATTGTCACCCGCGCCGTTCCCGCCTTGGTGTTCGCCGCATAGGTGAGTTCGTAGTCCACTCCCTCCACCAGCGTATTCGGCACACCTGCAATATCTGTATAGACAACATTGACCGACGGTCTGTTCTCGGTGCCGTTGTACGGCTGATCCGGAATATCGGCAACCGTAACGGAATCCGTCTTGCTGATGTTTAACGGGGCTATCTTAAATGTCGCTTCCGCCGAGCCTGTGTAATTGCCGCCCTCATTTGCGACAACTCTCACAATTCCCTCCCCGGCGTCTATGTTGTTGTCGTACTCAACGTAATAGTCTGTCTCGTAGACTAGCGGAAGATCATCATTCTCCGGGTTTGTCACAACGACTTCCGGTGTCAGCGGGTAACTGGTAAAACTCATCTGTGGAACGCTGATCTCTGTCGTCGCAATGTCCTTCTGCCTGATGTCAAACTCTATCATCCTTTGACCGATACAATTTGTCCCGGTTCCTTCAATCATGACTGCTGCCGTCTTCTCTCCGACTACATAAGGGTACTCTTTGAGTGTCTCACCCTCGCCTGTCGTCTCAACCGCAGTGAGGTTGTAGTCCGTCTCCTCCTGTAACGTATAACGAATCTCATCGCCGTCCATGCTCAGCAGCTTCATCTCATGCGGAACCACTTTCTTACCGGTGTACGTTCTCGCTCCGATTTCTGTTGTGTCAGTCTCCGTCAAAAACTCTGCGTCGTCAATCACGAGCTCCTCAATCCGCAGCGGAACAATGGTAAACGTACAGGAATTTGAATTTGCATGCTTATATTTTCCGATTCCGGTCGCTGTCACGGTCGCTGTTCCCGCGTCTGTATTATTTTCATAGGAGAGCTCATAATCCGTTCCGCAGACTAACTCGCGGTCAACGCCATCCGTCTCGTTGACGTAGCGCACGACAAACGGAAGCTCCTCTGTGTCAAACTCGATTGCTTTTCCGCAGTATTTCTGATCCGGGATTGCGCCAAGCTGCTCATCTGTATATGTGAATAAAAATACATCATTTGCAGGCACGATATCATAATCGACCGTGGTCTCACCCCTGATGTAGGTTCCTGCCGCCGTTATCGTCGCGGTCGCTGTCCCTATTTTTGTATGATTCTCATAAGATGCAGCATATCCGTAATCGGCATATCCCTCTGCGGCATCATCCGCAATCAGTTCCACACCGCCGCATCTGATTACAATTGCAGATGGTATGTACTCTGTGCCATCCGCTTCAGTCGGATCTCTTGGAATATCCTCAATCGGCTCAATCGTGGTCGTCTCTGCCGCAAGATTTCCGTAAATGTTAAATTCCTTCGTAATTGTTCCCGTGTAATAGCTCTTCTCATTTCCGGTTATCGTGACGGTGGCAACACCGGCATTCGTGTTGTTCTCGTAAGATACAATATAATTGGATTTTGCCAATGCGTCTCCGTCTAACCCGTCTAAGTAGACGGCTAAATCGCCCAATGTAATCGCATTTCCGGTGTAATCCGTGCCGCTGTCAAAAGCTTCCGCTGTCACGACCGTGGTATCGACCGCGATGTTTCTTGCAATGTTGAACGTCTGTGTCACGGTTCCGCCATAATTTCCCTTCGCTGTTATCGTGATGGTCGCCGTCCCCGCATCGATATTGTTCTCATAGAGGACATCATAATCCGTCCCCTGCACCAGATCGATATCTGTCACCGATTTATAGTGCAGCAGCACATCCGGCGTAATCGGGCTTCCCGTGTAATCCTGTGTCGGGATCGCATCCATGCTGATATTGGTGAAAAACTTGCTGCCCGAGCCAATCGACTTCGGATTAATGGTAAAATTGTAAACATCCGACTCCCCGATAATATTGTCACCGGTGGATCTCAACTGCACGGTACCGATTCCGGCATCCGTATTGGCTCCATAAATTATTTCGTATGGATCATTGGAATTCAATGTATAAGTTCCCAGTTTGGCGCTCTTTACATTCGGCGTAATCTGGCTTCCCGTGTAGTCGTATTCTGTCTTATCGAGCGTTACCGTTACATCCGCCATACTGACCGGATTGATGTTAAAATTCAGCGACGTCTGACCTGTATAATTTCCTTTTCCGGCGATTGTTACTGTCGCCTCTCCCGCGTTGGTATTATCCGCATAGGTCACAGTGTAATCGGTATTTAACTTCAAAGCTGCCGACGTAGAATTATTCGTAACGACAACCGTAGGTTTGATTGCAGTTCCGGTGTAATTACACTTGTAGGTGCCGTCTTCCGCTGCTCCCGAAATCGAGAAGCTGCATGTATCGTTGATATCCGCTTTGATTACAAATGTCTGTGACTTCGTCCCTGTAAAGTTGCCTATTCCCGTTACAGTCACCTTTGCACTCGACGTAATTACAGTGTTGTTACTGTATTCCACCGTATAATCCGTCCCTAGTGTCAGTGAATAATCGCCAAGTGTCATGGTAAAAGACGGCGTCACTCCGTTTTCATTGAACGGATATGCGGCATCAAATTGAGAAAATGATGCTTTTGAAATGCTTGCCGGTGTGATGGTAAAGGATACGGATGTCGTGCCCTCGTAGTTGCCAATTCCCGTGATGGTAGCCGTCGCCTTCTGCGTCTCCGTGCTTACATTTCTGTTGTTCGACCAGTTTGATACGGTATAGTCCGTTCCCTCTTTCAAGCTGGCGTTTTTTACTTTTGCATTGTTTACCACAACGGTCGGCTCAATCTCATATCCGGTAAATTCTTTGTTTGCGATGGCTGCAACCGTCGCATAATCTGCACTCGCAATGTTCGCTTTCGCAACATAGAACGTGATGCCCGTAATCTCCCCGGAGTAATCTCCCTTTCCCTCTATCATAATGTCATACTCTCCGGCGTCTTTGACTGCGTTGACTGCCTCATCGTCCTTGAAATAGTGCACGGTATAATTTGCAGCCTTCAGCTCGTTACCGCTCTTGTCCGTCACTGTGAGATCCGGTATCAGCGCCGCACCCGTGTAGGTCTGGTTCTCCGGCTGCGTCACAGAATATTCGGAGATGTCAATCCCCAGAATCTTAAAGGACACGGTTCTCGTCCCCTGATAGTTATCGCCAATTCCCTTCAGTGTCGCCGTAGCCGTACCCGGGCCGGAATTGTTGGTATAGCCGGTGATTGTAACATCGTCTCCTAATACCAGCTCCGTCCCATTGTATGTGATGGTAAGTGTATCATCACTCAATTCATTCACAGGATATGTGATGTCCTGTGCAACCTCCACCTCCACATCTTCCTCTGCAATATTTTTCTTTGTGATTGCAAATGTCTTGTGTACGGTTCCCACATAACATCCCTTTTTCGTCAGCTCGCCTCTTCCCTCGATATTAACGACTGCCGTAGTTGAAACTGCCGTGTTGTGGGAATAGGAAACACTGTAATCCGAATCCTGCGCCAATGTGACGTCAGAATTTTTCTTCACTACAATATCGCTTTCCGCAAACGTCACTTCCGCTCCTGCCCGGTAAGACGCAGACGCCGGAATTTTGATTGTGGTATCATTGATATCCCCGACAATCAGAAAGCCGATTGTCATACTGCCCTCGTAGTTATCTTTTCCTTCAACTGTGACCTCCGCAAGTCTGGTACTCGTCGAAACAACACTGTTGTATTGATAGCTCAGCGTGTAATCCGTATCTTTCACCAGAGTAGTCGAGCCGTACCTGACGGTCAGACCATCCTCCAGGGTTATCGGCGTCGAACCGCTTATCTGCTTCACTGCCAGATAGGAGGAGGTATCAAAACCGAGCCCATCCGTATCTCTTGTCCCACTGTACGATACAGTAACCGTATCCGAGCTGATTTGTTTCTTTGTAATCTTAAAGGAGATTGTCTTCGTGCCTGTGTAATTCGCGCTCTTTGGCGTGATTACAATCTTTCCTGTACCATAGTTTACATTGTTCTCATATGTAACATCAAAGACACTGCCGCCAACGCTGTCAGAGCAGATGACGGTATCGTCATAGCGCATCGTAAACTGCGGTTTGATGGCTGCCCCCGTATAGACATAGGACGCCGCAACTCCGTCCACCACGATATGGCTGTCATTCAGCGAACACGGATTGATTGCCACATCCAAGGTCTTGCTTCCGGTAAAATTGCTGCCGCTCACAGCAGTCACCGTAATCTGCCCGTTTGTGCCGACACTGCTGAAATTCTTACTGCTGACCGTATAATCCACGTTCTCCGACAGTGTCGTCCCACGGTATGAGACCCCCACAGCCGGAACTGCAATTCCGCTCGGTGTCGGATTGTATGTCGTCGCACTCGCACAGTCATAGGACACCTGTGACGACGACAAGTCTACCGGGTTGATGGTAAACTTCTGCTCCACGCAGCCGCCGTAAGAGGTGGATGTCCTTGGCATAATCTTTACGGTCGCCTCCCCGGCATTGACATTGTTCTCATATTTTATGACGAGGTCTGATTGTGTAATCGACGCTCCGTCCGCGATGGTATAGCTTGCGGACGGCTCGATTGCCGTCCCTGTATAGGTCTGCGCTGCAATCGCGTCCGCCGTGATAACCGAATTGATATCATCGCAGATTGTATAGGATACCGCACGCGTATTCGTGTAGCTTCCCTGTCCGCTGATAACGAGGGTAGCCGTGCTCCCCGTTGTATTCCATGCACCACTGTATATATATGCAGTCTGAATGGTATAATCTGTTCCGGCATTTAACACCTGTCCGCCGTAAGTCACCTCAATCTCCGGATATACCGGCGTTGAAGCATCCGCGGACTTCATCGCATTCGAAATCAATTCCACCGCGGCGCTGTTGATATCAATCGGACTCGCAGTCTCTGACGCCACTGCAATTCCTTCATCAACATCCTCCGTCTCGCTTTGCGCTGCAATCTCATCCGCGCTCAAATCCGACTGCACTTCCTCTGCATCCTGCGCAATCTGCGCTAACGATGTGACCGGTTCCTCTGCAGCGTCTTCCTCTGTCTCTGCCGTCTCTTCCTCCGCCACATCGTAAGTCGTCATGGATATATTTACGCATTTGTTGATTCCTGCCGCATCACTCCACGCGCCGTCCGCCAAGATATAAGATCTGCCGGTCTCCGCCGCCTCGTCCGCGTAAAAAGAATAATTCTCTCCCTCTAAGGATACGACAACTGCAATTCTGGTATCCCTCTCTACTTCGTAGTTGGATGCCTCCAGGGAAACGTTGTTCGTCCCCTCCACTAAAGCTGCGGTTCCCGACACTTCACACAAATAAGTTCCCGAAGTCGGATCTTCCGAGGTCGGATTCATATAGACCGCCGTCTTCGCAAATTCTACCGCCTCTTCATTGTCTCCTGTCAAACATGTATCAAAGGAAATAGATGCTAGCTGTTCTTTTCCAAAAGTATCATTTTTACCGATGGAAAAAACGACTGCTGCAGTCTTCTCATCAATCGTCGTCACCGTCCCCTCCGCAGAAAAATCTCCCGGTGCATAGGTGTAGTAATGCGACACCACCCCATCCTGCGCCTTCACCGGTGCCTCTGGCCACTGAACCACCGTGATCACCAAAGCAGTACACATCACCGCCGACAAAACGCGCTTCCATACCTTTCTTTTTTTTACGTCCTTGTACATAAGCATATCTCCTTTGCATTATTGTTACTCTCATATTCTGACAATAACTCTTATCAATTTTATCGTCCATTTTCCCTAAAAACTAAACTACTTTTCACTATTTTCCGAGAATTGGAAGAAACAGTCTAATTTTGCAATTTACGGAATTCCATCTATAGCAAAGAGGCCATCACCTCACGAATTGTAATCGTGAATGTGACAGCCTCTTTTTCAGCTCTTATTCTTCGACCGGTACAGTCTCTGTACCCTCAAAATCAAAATCGTCGAAATCGATGGAATCATCCTGGTTCACATCGGAGTCTAACCTGATATTGCGGTATCTCTTCATGCCGGTTCCGGCAGGGATAAGCTTACCGATAATTACGTTTTCTTTCATACCAATCAACGGGTCAATCTTTCCTTTGATTGCCGCTTCTGTCAATACCTTCGTTGTCTCCTGGAACGATGCTGCTGACAGGAAGGAGTTCGTTGCAAGGGAGGCTTTGGTGATACCAAGCAATACCTGGGAACCAACCGCCTGTTCCTTTCCTTCTTCCTCGAGCTTCTCGTTGAGTTCCATGAACTCTAATGCATCTACCATGCTGCCCGGCAGTAAATCGGAATCTCCCGGTTCTTCCACCCGGATTTTCTGCAGCATCTGACGCACAAGTACTTCAATATGTTTATCGCTGATGTCTACACCCTGTAAACGGTACACACGCTGAACCTCGCGAAGCATATAATCCTGAACGGCACGGACACCTTTGATTTTTAAGATGTCATGCGGATTTACAGAACCCTCCGTCAGTTCGTCGCCGGCTTCGAGCACTGCTCCGTCCATGATCTTGATTCTGGAACCGTAAGGGATTAAGTACGCCTTGGTTTCCCCTGTCTCCTGGTTTGTCACAACGACTTCACGCTTCTTCTTCGTATCTTTGATGGTCGCTACGCCGCCGAACTCTGTGATAATGGCAAGTCCTTTCGGTTTTCTT
>CAZBUW010000062.1:0-18343 GCA_964495195.1 uncultured Roseburia sp. | reverse complement strand
AAAACTTATTAACCCAGTAGTCTTGTTTGACTACACCATTATTATACTAGGAGGAATACAATCATATTATGAAGAGAGTGATTTGTAATATATTAATTATAATTATGGTTTCTTTTTTCTTTTCTGGTTGTGCATCATCGAATAGTGCGTATCCGGCTGATGCTAGAGGAGTAGTAAGTGCTTTTTGTAAGGAATTGGCAGAAGGTGATTTTGGAGGTGCATTAGCTTATTGTGAAAAGGATAGCGATGCTTATCAAAGAATAGAGCAGAGAACAGAAGATAATTTATTACATGAATTGGCTATAGATTTATCAGAAGATGAAGAAGAACAAAAAAGAATAGAAGGTAATAAGTATATACAGAGTTGGATACATGCCTATTATGAATATTTGTTTAAAGATTTTCAGATTGTTGATTTTGAAGAAAAAAAAGATAAAACAGAATTTGTTGTTGGGATTAGCGTAATAGATGTTGAAATAGATTCATTATTGGTACATTTAGTTAGATCTGAAATTTCTAATGACTACTATGCTGAAAATCAAGAAGAGTTGGATGCACTTATGGAGGAAGCAGGAGAGAGTGCAGTGATTATTCGTTATCTTGAAGATAAGGGGAGTGACTTGACGGATGCTTACATGGGTGAGTTAGAAAACAATGCAACATATTCTAGTATAAATTATTATGCAGCATTAAAGAAAACGGATGACGGATGGAAAATTACAGATTTTCAATCTGTAGATTCGATGGACTGAATTTGTCTCTCATTTTCTGAGAGGGGTGCGGACATTTTCTATTTGCAGATAAAGTATGCGACTAATACATCTTATTTTCATAATCCTGCAAATCATGAAAAATACTATCTACAAATACAACATTATCCACGATGCGATATAGCATAAAATATCTGTGATTTAAGAAGTTAATGCGACGATATTCTAACTGACGTAGTCTTGGGTTATCACACAGCTTCAAACTTCCAGCCACATGCTTTAGACTTTCGATTGTTGCATCGTAATCATTCAGTACATTTTCTGCCGCCTGCATACTCTCTTTCTCAATAATAAGATATTTAATAAAACGCTCTAAGTCCTCTTCTGCATCTCTTGTAACTACTACTTTATAATCCATACTTTGCCCTCATATCACGAGAAACTTCTGTCGCATCTTTATACATCCCCTGTGCTGCGTGCTCACGCGATTTTTCCAGCTTATCTAATATTTCATGTTCTGTTAATGCATTATATGGATTTGCTCTTTTTATTTCAAACGGAAAACCATTTACTGCTAGCGCCTGTGTTAAAAATATACGGATTGCAGTTGTGGTATCTGTTCCTAAATCTTTAAACAAAGCATCTGACTTTGCTTTTAAATCATCGTCCACTCTTACTTGAATCGTACTTGCCATTTACATCACCTCCTATACCTACTCTGTTTCTGCTATAAGAATAGCAAACAAGTGCTGCTAAGTCAATACATTTGTAATGATTTTGCAGTATTTGCAAATCATGCATTGGCTAGAAATATATTGAAAATGCCCGGCATTCCATATCTGTATCCATTGTAAAACCAAGGGACTTATAGAACTGAATTGTCTTTTCCGTGTTCTCTGTCAACAAATGTTTTTGATAAACGTGCTTATAATCCTGTAAGATCTGTTTAACCAACGCAGTACCAATTCCCTGTCTCTGGCAATCAGGATGTACTAATAAATCCTGTATAAACACAACGGAATGTCCATCACCAACAACTCTAATAATGCCTAAGAGTGTTCCGTTATTATATGCCCCAAGTATTCTTAAGGAATTTGCGTACGCATCTTTTAACATCTTCGGATTATTAGTGTAGTTAATCCATCCTACACTCTTATAGAGATTTAATATTTCTTCTTCGTTATAGTTCTTATATTCTTTAATTGAAAATTCCATTTTATTTCCTCCGTAAAAATAGATAAAGTCAGGAATTTGCACCTATCTTTCCCGCTCCATCAGCAGATTGCAAAGGCACATAACAACTGCAAACAGGATACCGGCGATTGGCCACACAAGCCAGGTGATTTCCCAGGCATTCGTCAAAAAACTCCACCCGAGATATACAGCGGTTGCAACTAACCAGTATGCCGTTCCGACGCTTTCTTTCACACGGCTTTTTCTTAATTCCGCCGGTGTGAATTCGCCCTCTTTTAAAAGCTTCTGCATACTCGCCCATCGCACGCCCGAAACGATGAAAAAGACTGCGCCGATTCCGGCAAGAAGCATGGTAGCGGCAAGCGTGATGACCATAAAAAATTCATTTTCGGTGAATGAGCCTAAGAGCAGCGGAACAGGTGAAAGGACGCAGATACACGCGCCAATCACATTGCACTTTGTATAAGTACCCCGGTAAGCCTTTTGCTTCTCTTTTACCATTCCTGCTACACCGTATTCCGTTTCAAACGGAACTTTATCGATAAAATCGAAGGGGGCGTTTTTAAAACCGCAGAGGATGAAGATGGCGACCGCGACCGCAACAAGGAGGAGCAGTACGGTTAAACCAACTCCGGCTGCGATATTTTCCGATATGTGATAAACGGGTATCTCGGTTGCGGCGCTTAAAATTAAAAGAGGGATTGCCGCAATAACGCAAAGAAAAGTACCTGTGGCAATTCGTACAGACGCCGATTTTCTCCACTCCAGAAAATCATTTGCCTGTGCGAGTGTGATTCGCTTCACAGAGGCACTGTCATTCTCGTCTGTAAATTCCTCATCTTCAATCTCGTCCTTGAGCAGGTAATCGATGGTTACTCCGAAAAGACTGCCGAGCATCAAAAGTTTTTCAAGGTTCGGTACTGCCTGGGCGCTCTCCCATTTAGATACCGCCTGTCGGGACACCTGCATTTTTTCAGCCAGTTCTTCCTGTGACCAGCCGTTCTTTTTTCTGAGTCTGATAATCTTATCCGCTAAAATCATAATCATTTCCTCCGTCTGATGATGTCGGTGGCTGAATGTCCACCGCTATTACAGAATAACTTTTTTGGCAGTTGCGCGCAACCAAATGACGGCTTGAAATCTGTCAACCGGGAGTTGCATACCTTCAGATACAACTATGTGTACATAAGGGCGCAGGAATTTTGGAAGGACATTTAATGCCGAACCATATTCATATGCTGGTAGGTACACTGACCAAACTCAGTGTATCATAGTTTATGGGATACCTCAAAGGAAAAAGTTCACTTATGATTCGATAAGCCCCCAAATTTAAAGTATAAGTTTAGACGGCGGTTTGCCCCGATGAATTAATTGACAATTATTACCCCAAGATGTAGAATCATATAATTGAATTTAAAACTTATATAAGTATAGCGTGATGAGGTAAAAAGAAATGAAAATTCGAAATTGTGTTAGTAAGGTAAAGGGATATATATTTTTGCAGGTTGTTCTGTCTTTATTGGCAACGGTAGCAATTGCGTTTATTCCGGTGTGTAATAAGGTTCTTGTAGATTCTTTTTTTATGGGTGACAAAAGCAATTTTTTACTTTTGGCAGGAGCATACATTGTGATTTTTTTGGTGTATCTTCTTGCAACCTGGGGATCTGAACGATTTGTGTGGAAAAGTGCTATCTTATTTGAGAATGTATTAAAGAAGGAGTGTTATGCCACCATCCTGAAGTTAAGATACAGTGAATATGTGAAGAAAAAGTGATGAATATCTCTCACTTTTAACAAATAACATAACGAGTATTGAACAGGATTATCTTCAGCCGATTTGTGCCCTAATTAAATCTTCGATATCGGTTGTGGTATATGCAATCATTATATCAGTTTATACTTCCCCTATAATTTGTGTGTCATTACTTATTTTATCCGTGATAGCTGCCTTTTCACCGCGGGTGTATCAAAAAAGCTTCGCCGTGCTGGAAAGGCTTACGTGGATGAAGCTGCTGCACAGGCTTTTACAGAACCGGTCCAGGAGATTCTATATGATATTAATACGTTGAATGCGTCAAAAGATATTGTGCAGAACTTAGAGGCTATGATGAATGATATTAGCATTAAGACCGAAGAAAAACAAGACTTAGAAAAGCAGCTTTATTGGATACAATCGCTGGAAGAAACTTTATTGAAAGCGGCGATTGTACAGTTACAGAGAATTGTTTTTATTTAAGTCAGCATCAACATGTTTTTAGTGATAACGCTTTTAATAATATATCTATTTTTGGTACATACTCTGATTCCGATTGTATTGATAATAGCGACCTTCCGATGTATACCCGTATTAGGAGTGAGAGTGATTGTTCTGTTTTGAGTGGCGGTGAAAAGCAAATCCTGAAACTTTGCAGAATGCTTGTTCAGCATAAAGAAATACTGATAATGGATGAACCATTTGCAGGACTGGATAGTACCAATTCAAAGATGGTTTTTCATTTGTTGAGCATGAGACCAGAAACGATTATTTTAGTTTCCCATACAACGGACTTTGAGGAAAGTGATCTGAGACATTGGGAGAGAATTCAAATCGAGGATATTTGTTATGAAGAAGGGATATAAAGTATCACCAGCTATTGCCTGGCAATCATATGACTTTATAGATTTATATTTCCAATTGTCTTTTGAGCCAATTGAACAAATATTTCATCAACTTCGTGAATTGGGAACATTCGAATTGGTATTGACGGGGGAGAGTTTTTTTGTAGACAAGATGGCAAGGGCAATGGGCTTTGATGTAATTGTGTTTACCAATGCCGGATTAATGGATAAACTGGCACAAGAACGGCGGTTGGAAGAAGGAAAGACAGAGTATATCATGAAAATGAAACGAAATAAGGGTATGGCAGATAATTCTGACATACCCTTATTTCTCAAGAATGTTTCTTTCAAATTAACCGAAGTATCTATCCAATAAGCCTTTCAGCGCTTTTCCGTGTCTAGCTTCGTCTCTTGCCATCTCATGAACAGTGTCATGGATTGCATCAAGGTTGTTCTTCTTCGCGCATTTTGCAAGATCAAATTTTCCTGCTGTCGCTCCGAACTCGCAGTCAACTCTCCATGCAAGGTTCTCCTTGGTGGATGCTTTCATGTTCGGCTCGAGTTCCTCGCCTAACAACTCAGCGAATTTTGCTGCGTGCTCTGCCTCTTCGTAAGCTGCCTTCTCCCAGTAGAGACCGATTTCCGGATATCCCTCGCGGTGAGCGATGCGAGCCATGCAAAGGTACATACCAACCTCGGAGCACTCTCCATTGAAGTTTGCCTTCAACTGCTCTAAGATGTAGTTCTTATCCTCGTCGCTAATCTCGGAATTGTTCTTTACAGTCTTTGCATAAATACCATATTCATGTTCTGCAGCAAGGCTAAGATCGCCCTCTACCACTTTAAACTTATCAGCTCCTACATGACATACCGGACATTCTGCCGGAGCTGCATCTCCTTCGTAAACATAACCACAAACTGTACATACGTATTTTGCCATAATTTCGTCTCCTTTTTTGATTGATTTAGTGTTGATATTAGTAACTGTTACTGATTTTAAATGAAAAAACTGAAAAAGTCAATAGTTTTTTTCTACTTTTTTAGGCATTATTCTGTCCAAAATCACCCATTCTTACAAGACGGGCACTGGCCGTAAAAATAAGCGAAATGTCCCTCGATTGTTCCGTCAAAATTCTGTCCTGCCAGAATGTCGATATGATCCAGCCCATCCAGTGTCAGATCCATGACACAGCCGCATTTTTTACAGATAAAATGATAATGCGGATTGGTGTTTGCATCGAAGCGGTCTGCGCTTGTGCCGGTTGAAATCTTCTGGATTTCGCCGAGCTCGGACAGCAGATTCAGATTCCGGTAGACCGTGCCAAGGCTGATGTTCGGCAACTCCTCCCGGATGTTTAAATAGACCGTCTCAGCGGTGGGGTGGTCACATCGCGCAGCAAGAAAATTCAGGATGGCATCCCGTTGTTTACTACGTTTTAACATATGAAACCTCCGTTCTAAAGTGCTGCAGAGCACATCTCTTAATCAATAACAATAATTGTTACTGATTTATCATACAGTAGGTTTGCAAAAATGTCAATTTCCTTTTTTTAGAAAAAGTGAAAATCGGGTCTTTTTGTATGTATTCGGGCATATATTTGGCAGTAAGAGAGAGTAAGAGGAAAAAAGATGCCTGGAATGCAGCGATTTGTTTCATATTTATATCTATATGAAAATGAGGAGAAGGCAGGAAATGTTGGCTTTGCAAAAATTGAACTGCGGGGGGAGGAGTGCCGCATTGAAGTTCATTTGCGTGGTACTTTCACCAACAATCTTTCCTGCAAGATATATTTATTTACCAATCGGGAAGGTTTTATACATGGAATTCACATTGGAGGCATGAAAATTTTAAATGGTGCCGGAAATTTTGCCGGAATCGTACCGCAGGGGCGGATTGGAAGCGCCGGAAAAAAATTTGCCGACATGGACGGTCTTCTTGTCCTCAGTGAGGACGAGCGAATTTTTGCAACGAGATGGAAGGAAGGGGAGGAGGTGCCGATTGGAATCAGAACATTCCGGGAAGAGATGACGGAGAGCGCTCCGGGGGAACAGAACGGGGCAGCCGCGCCGGAAGCCGCCGCGTCAAAGGCGGGCGAACAGAGTCGTAAATCGGTGTCGGAGCCAAGTCCAGCCGCCTCAGAACCAACCGTCGAGCCGGAGCGTCAATCGGCGCCAGAACCAACCGTCGAGTCGGGGCGTGAATCGGCGCCGGAACCACAGCCACAACCACCGACTGAATTGGAAGCGCCAGCCACGCCGGAAGCGTCTGCCGAGCCAAAGCCTGCTGAGCGGAGTCCGCAAGCCACGCCGGAAGCGGTCGATGAGCCTACTATGCAGGCGACGGAAGTTCCGATGCGCAATATTTTTCCGGAGTTGGAATGGAGGGAAAAGTGGGAGAACATGCTGAAAGAATATCCTGTCACCCATCCGCTTCAGGACGGGGAGATTACCTGTATCCGCATCGAGCTGAAAGATCTGCGGGAACTGCCGAAGCGGTATTGGTATTTAGGAAACAACAGTTTTTTGCTGCATGGCTTCTTTAATTACCACTGTCTCATCCTCGGAAAAAGGGTTGAGGACGGTGTGGAGCGTTGGTTCCTCGGCGTGCCCGGAGTCTATCAGCACCAGGAGCGCGTCATGGCGGCCATTTTCGGTTTTCAGGAATTCCTGCCGGAGGCGAGAAACCATGAGAAAAGAGGGGAGCCGGTCAATCAATTCGGCTACTGGTGTCGTCAGATGGACGATTGAGCAGACCATAGCGGTAATGGTCAACCCAGCGGCCGTGCAGCAGGATTGACTCCCGCTCGAGTCCCTCCCGCGCAAAGCCAAGCCGCTCTAACAGGCGGATGGAATCCGCGTTTTCCGGCATGACGCGGGCGTTGATGCGGTGCAGCCCGAGCTCTTGAAACATAACCTCGATCCCCTTCTGCAGGGCTTCCGCCGCATAGCCCTGATGGTGACAGTCGGCTGCGAATTTGTAGCCGATTTCCGTACAGGAGTAGAAGGATCTCGAGATGTCATGAAAGCAGACCGTGCCGATGACGCGCGACGTGTCGGTCTTGCGGAACACATAGAAGCGCACGGTCGAGAGCTTCGCGGCGAGCTTAAGTTCGAAGCGCAGCATAGCCTCATGGTGCGACAGCGTGTAGAAGCCGGGCACCCGGTCCGGCTCGTATTTTTCAAAAAGTTCCCGGTTCTCCTGGTGAAACCGGAGAACTTTTTTTGCGTCGTGTGGATTTAATATTCTTAGGAAAAGACGCTCGGTCTCGTATTCATAATTCATAGAAATCTCCATTCTTTCGCAATCTGCGATTTGGGGTTTGTTATGATATATTTTAGCACATCTTTTCCTCCTCTGAAAGAATGAGAATATACAACTACAAAACGTTTTTTTTTGATTACGATTCACAGCCACTCCACGCTGCATATCTGTTCAAATCAACTGTGAATAGTAACAAGTTTTGCACAAATTTTCTTGAAAGCATATGGTCGATAGCTTACAATAGGAGCAGAGTAAAAAAGAAAGAGACAACCTATGACACAGGAAGAGAAATATATGAAGGAAGCCATCCGTCAGGCGAGAAAAGCCTACGCCCTCGATGAGGTGCCGATCGGATGCGTGATTGTTCAGAACGATAAAATAATTGCGAGAGGTTACAATCGCAGAAATACGGAGGGAAATACGCTTGCACACGCGGAGCTCGCCGCAATCCGCAAGGCGAGCAGGAAGACGGGCGACTGGCGCTTGGAGGACTGTACGATGTACGTCACGTTAGAACCCTGCCAGATGTGTGCCGGGGCGATTGTGCAGTGCCGCCTGAAAAAAGTGGTTATCGCCGCGATGAACCCGAAAGCGGGGTGCGCCGGGTCGGTCTTAAACCTCCTGCAGATGGCGCAGTTCAACCATCAGGTGGAGATTGAGAGGGGCATTTTGGAGGAGGAGTGCGCGGACATGCTCTCCACTTTTTTTAAAGAGCTTCGTGAGAAAAAGAAAAAGCCCGCGAAACCTTGACAACTGCGGGGGGTTACGCTATACTAAAATCTCCGAGCAGCCGGGGTGGTAGCGGTACCCTGCACCAACAATCCGCTATAGTTGGGGTGATGTCGAACTGAGGGTCATTTTCTTCGGAGCTGCCCTCCATAAGTGGCGTTGAAGCTTGGGTCTTACACGGCAGGAATCTGTGAACCGGGTCAGGTCAGGAATGGAGCAGCCCTAAGCAGAACCTCTTGGGTGTTGTGAGGTCACCTGGGCTGAGTTAACTGTGGAGGTAACGTCCGGGGACGCGATTCGAAGGGAGACGCTCGGTTTTTGATAGACAGAAATTGTGCTGCCCGCGCATGGAGGATGGAAACCCGAATAATTCGGGTCAAAGAATTGCATATCAATGAAGAGGAGAGATAAAGTGGGGAAAAAAGTGCAAAGAATAATGCTTCGTGTGTGTGACATTTTGGAACTGTTGACTGCGGTCGGCGTCGGAATCGGAATTGTGGTTGCCATAATTGCGCTCGTCCCGGGATTTTTTGAATTCTGGGAGAACAGACTTGAGGCGAATGCGTTTCTGTTGTTTTTGAAGGACGTCTTAAACGTGGTTATCGGGATCGAGTTCATGAAAATGTTATGTAAACCAAGCCCGGAACATATCATCGAGGGATTGATTTTTCTGATGGCTCGTCATATGGTTGTAGGTACGACAACGGCGGGTGAGGATTTACTCTCAATTACGGGAATCACGATTCTGTTTGTGTTGAGCCGTTTTATGGTGCTCACGAAGAGCGGAAAAGGGAAATCACCCCTGTTCCGCAGACAACCGGAGGAGCCATTGACCGAGGGTGACGCCGAGGCGGTGGCAAAAGAGAACGAATAATAAAGACAAAGGAGACAAGAAAAATGGCAGTAATAGCAATGGCAGGAATTGTTGGAATCATTGTTGGATTGTAGGTGTGACGTTTTATGTATTGATGGGATTGGGCGGTTATAAAATGCTCAAAGCCTTAAATTACGACAAGCCGTGGATGGCTTGGATTCCGTTTGCAAATTATTGGGCATTCGCAGAGGTGGCATCCGGCGGACAGAGCCAGATGAAGGTGTTGAACATGGAAGTGCCAACGATTTTGATGGAACTGTGGTGGCTGATCATGCTTGTCCTGATGAGAGTTCCGCATATCGGCGGCGTGCTTGGCAGAGTGCTTCAGGTCATCTGCCTCGGTACCTGTTTCATCAAAATTTATGCGATGATGGATGGAAAAAGTGAAAATGAAGTGGCAGCTTTAGGCTATATTTCAGGACTTTTACCAATCATTGCGTGGATTAAATTCCTTGCTTACAAGGGACCGCAGCTTGATTATCACAACAGCCCGGCAATGTAAGTTGTCAAACAAAAGTGCATTTTATCGAATACAAGCATTGAAATTCCAAAAATCTGCTATATAATAAAATTATGCAAATCGCCTGTTTATGCCCATGTAAGGGCTTTCATAGGCACGGCCGCACCGCTCTGCCGGAGTGTTATAATTCCGGCGGGGTGTGCAAAAGATATTTTATTATAGAAAAGTGAGGAAAGAATCATGTTTGGTTTCGGTCAGTTAATTGACATCTTGAGAAAAAATCCAAAGAAAATTGTTTTTACAGAGGGAAACGACCCTCGTATCTTAGAGGCGGCTTCCCGTCTTTTAGCGAGCAACTTCCTGCATCCAATCCTTGTGGGTGACCCGGATGAGATCAACAAAGTTGCAGAGGAGAGCGGATTTAACATCCGTGGAGCAGAGATTATCGACCCGGCAGGCTACGACAGATTTGACGAGATGGTAGAGTTGTTCTGCGAACTCCGTAAGAGCAAGGGAGTTACACCGGAGCAGGCGAAGGGAATCCTGTCTCAGGCGAACTACTTTGGAACTATGCTTGTAAAAATGGGAGTTGCCGATTCCCTTCTGGGAGGAGCTACCTATTCTACAGCAGACACCGTTCGTCCTGCTTTGCAGCTGATTAAGACAAAGCCGGGCAACAAGATTGTATCTTCCTGTTTTATCCTGGTTCGCCCGTCTGCTACCGGTGAGAATGCGGTTCTGGCAATGGGCGACTGCGCAATCAACATCCATCCGACAGAGGATGACTTGGTTGAGATTGCAGGTGAGACAGCAGAGTGTGCGAAGATTTTCGGTGTCGACCCTAAGGTTGCATTCTTAAGCTACTCTACACTCGGATCCGGAAAGGGCGAGGATGTAGATAAGATGCGCAACGCAGCAGAAAAAGCAAAAGCAAAATATCCGAATCTTCCAATCGAGGGAGAATTACAGTTCGATGCAGCGGTATCTCCGAGAGTTGCCCGTACCAAATGCCCTGATTCAGAGGTTGCAGGTTATGCAAATACCTTTATTTTCCCTGACATCAGCGCCGGCAATATCGGATACAAGATTGCACAGCGTCTCGGTGGTTTCGAAGCTTACGGACCGATCCTTCTCGGCTTGAATGCACCGATCAACGACCTGTCCCGCGGATGTAACGCCTCAGAGGTTTACTCTATGGCAATCATCACCGCAGCATTGGCGTAATAAAGAACACGCGCGTGTTGACATCAGAGTGTGGAAAGCAAATGTTTTCTGCACTCTTTTTGAGTTTTCGGAAAAATTGACAGAAAAGAGTGAGGGTTATGGATAGGTTATTTAGCCGTGAGGATATAAAAAAATTGATGATACCGCTGGTGATAGAACAGTTCCTTGCGGTCTGCATCGGGCTGGTGGATACGCTGATGGTGTCGAGAGTCGGGGAGGCTGCCGTCTCGGGCGTCTCCCTGGTGGACGGAATCAGCACTTTGGTCATTCAGATTCTGTCGGCGCTCGCCACAGGCGGCGCGGTCGTCTGCAGCCAGTACCTCGGAAAAAAGGAGGCGGATCAGGCGCGCAAATCAGCCGGACAGTTGATGCTCATCATGGCAGTATTCTCAGGGACCGTCATGGTGTTCATTTTGTTCGGATACCGTTTTTTGCTGCGGGCAATCTTCGGACAGATTGAGGCGGACGTCATGCAGTGCGCGGAAGTTTATTTTGTGCTCTCGGCAATCTCCTATCCGTTCCTCGGAATCTACAACGCCGGGGCAGCGCTTTTCCGCGCGATGGGAAACAGTAAAATCAGTATGTACAACAGTCTCGTCATGAATGTTTTAAATATTGGAGGAAACGCTATTTTGATATTTGGTTTCCATATGGGTGTGCTCGGAGCTGCCGCCGCGACGCTTGCCGCGCGCATGATATCCTCCGTGGTCATGACGGTGCAGCTGTGCAAGCGGACAAATCCGCTGCGCGTGACAATCTCGAGCCTGCGGCCTCACCGCGTTATGGTCGGCAGAATTTTAGGGATTGGAATCCCGAGCGGCATCGAGAACGGCATGTTTCAGATTGGAAAACTTGCAGTCTCGAGTCTCGCGTCCACTTTCGGAACGGCGGCGATTGCCGGAAATGCCATCGCCAACCATGTCTCGAGTTTTGCCAATATCCCGGGAAATGCTGTCGGACTTGCAATGATAACAGTGGTTGGAAGATGCATCGGCGCCGGGGAAAAAGAGCAGGCAAAATACTACAGCCGGAGACTTCTGATGACTGCGTATATCGGAATCTGGGTGACAAACGCTTTCATCGCCGTCGGGGCGGGGGGGATCGCCTCCCTCTTCGGACTTTCTGAGGAGGCAAAATCTGTTGCCGTTATGCTCTTACATTCTTTTAATATATGTGCTATTATTTTATGGCCGCTTAGTTTCACAGTTCCGAACATCCTCAGAGCAGCAGGGGACGCAAAGTACACGATGAAGGTCAGCGTTTTCTCCATGTGGGTATTCCGCGTGGCGAGCAGCTATCTGATCGCGGGTTATCTCGGCGTGGGAATCTTAGGTGTCTGGATTGGGATGTACATCGACTGGTTCTTCCGCTCCGTACTCTTCTTCGTCCGCTATTGTAAAGGGAGCTGGCTGGAGCGAAAAGTGGTATAAAATTTACAGAGTTATTCACAAAATAGTGTGGAAAAGGTTGATAACTCATAAAAAAGATGCGAATTTTCAGAAAATTACGAGGTAGAACATGAAGACAAAATTTGAAAGAGTACAGATGTTGTACGAGTACACGATTTTAACGGGAGCGACAATCATTCTGGTAATTGGAATTTATCTGTTCAAATTTCCGAACAATTTTTCTTTTGGCGGAGTCACCGGTGTGGCGGTCGTTCTTGGAAAACTGCTCCCCATCACACCAGGAACAATTACATTTGTAATTAATATGGCGCTGCTGGTGTTGGGGTTTGTCTTTCTCGGAAGGTCGTTCGGCGTCAAGACGGTTTACGTGAGTGTTTTGATGTCGGCGGGGCTAAAAATCGCGGAGGTTGTATTCCCGATGACGGAACCTCTCACGGAGCAGCCCGTGTTGGAACTGATTTATGCGATTGTCCTCCCGGCGTTCAGCTCGGCGGTCTTTTTCAATCTCGGCGCCTCGAGCGGCGGCACCGATATTTTTGCCATGATTCTGAAAAAATATACGAGACTAAACATCGGCTCGGCGCTTTTTCTGTCCGACCTCTTGATTGTTTTAGCGTCCTGTTTCGTGTTCGACGCACAGACCGGACTTTTTTCCCTGTGTGGTTTGCTGGCAAAATCATTAGTCGTGGACGGAGTCATCGAGAACATCAACCTGTGCAAGTATTTTACGATTATCTGCGAGAAGCCGGAGCCAATCTGTGATTACATCATGAATACGCTCGGCCGCAGCGCCACGACTTACAATGCGGAGGGAGCTTACGCGCACCGGAAAAAGACGGTCATCATCACAATCTTAAAGAGGCATCAGGCGGTAGAACTTCGTAATTTTATCAGGGAGCATGAACCGACCGCATTCATCGCCATCACGAACAGCAGCGAGATTATCGGTAAAGGGTTCCGCGGCGTGAACTAAAAGTTTATTCTCTTTCACAAAAAATTAAGATTGTGTTTACGTGGATTTCACTTCTTGTTGCTATAATAATGTTGAGGCAAGAGGGGTTAATACAAGTTGTGTTTACCATATTGTACAAAATAATTTTTTATTTGTTCCGAATTACGGATATAAGATTTTCTAAATGTTTTGTTATAAATCTTGGCTGCGACCGCAACCGCCCAAGAATCGCCGTCCAGGCTTGGCTTGGGCTCTCAGCAACATCCTGTTGCTGAGTTGCTGGCTACATACAAAACATTAAGAAAATCTAATATCCTTCATTAAGCCACAAATGACAAACTATTTTGTACAATATGGCAATTCAAATTTTCATTACTCACTTTTGCCTCCAACATCTTATAACAGGGATAGTATAGTTGAAGGAGTGTTTTACATGGGAAATACAAAAGCAGCAAAGAGATTGCGTGGAGAGGGATACCAACAGAGGATGCAGGACGGGGAAGAGCAGATTATTGTGCAGGAGATTGTCGAAGTCAATGAAATTATGCCAATCACGATTCAGGTCAACGACAGCATGGAAAAAATTGCCGACATGACGGAGCAGTTTTCGCAGACAATCGACCCGATTTTGAGCATGTACAATGCGGCGATGAGCGCGACGACAGCGCGCCTTGAGATTATCAAGGACGAGTTTCGCTACCGGAAGCTGCGCTGCCCGATTCATCACATTGACACGCGTTTGAAATCGGCGAAGAGCATCCTCGGGAAGCTCGAGAAAAAAGACCTCGACTTAAACTTGAGCTCCGCCTGCAACAATATCTATGACATCGCGGGGATTCGCGTGGTGTGCTCCTACATCAAGGACGTCTATCTGATTCGCGACCGCATTTTAGCGCAGGATGATATTGTGATTATGGATATCAAGGATTACATTGAGCAGCCGAAGGCGAACGGCTACCGCAGCCTGCACATGATTATCCGCGTGCCGGTCTACTTCATGAACAAGAAACAGATGGTGCCGGTGGAATTGCAGATTCGAACGCTCGCAATGGATCTGTGGGCGAGCCTTGAGCATGACATCAAATATAAGAGCGTGCGAAACCGCATCTGCAACGAGGATTTTTCGGAGGAACTTTTAGAGTGCAGCAAGCTCATCTATGCGGCGGAGGAAAAAATGGAGATGATGAACCGCGCACTCGAGTTGTAGCTTTTGGATGGTAGTACATAAGATATTTTTGAGACTAAAAAGGGCGTCTCCCCTGACGAGGAGACGCCCTTTTTATGCAACAGGAAGTGCGACGAAGGCACACTTCCCTGCGTGCCGGAAAACCGGCGGGTACGGAGTTGAAGGGATTCGAACCCTCGTGCCCCCTATCGGAGGCCAACGCATTTCGAGTGCGCCCCGTTATGACCACTTCGATACAACTCCACGAACAGTATAACACATTTTTCATAAATTTCAAGAAGCTAATGGTTGTTACACGAAGAAAAATGGTTTATAATAAACTATGTTTTAAGAGAAGAATAGTTTTGCGGGTCGTATCTTTATCGTAACCAGAAAGGACAGGTAGTGGTATGAAAAGAATCGGAATGTTGACAAGCGGCGGGGACTGCCAGGCGTTGAACGCAGCCATGAGAGGTGTCGTGAAGGCGCTGAGTGAGAATGTGGACAAGTTGGAGGTCTATGGTTTTTTTAACGGGTACAAGGGATTAATCTACGGTGATTACCGCCTTTTGACATCCAAGGATTTTTCGGGAATACTGACTAAGGGAGGGACAATCTTAGGTTCTTCGCGCCAGCCGTTTAAGCTGATGCGCGTGCCGGACGAGAACGGTCTCGATAAAGTGGAGGCGATGAAGCAGACTTACTATAAGCTGAAGCTTGACTGTCTTGTCATCTTAGGCGGAAACGGAACACAAAAGACTGCAAATCTGCTGCGTGAGGAGGGGTTGAATGTCCTTCATCTCCCGAAGACGATCGACAACGATATCTACGGAACGGATGTGACGTTCGGCTTCCAGAGCGCCATCAACATCGCGACAGATGCCATAGACTGCATTCATACTACGGCGGCTTCCCATAACCGCGTATTTATCGTGGAGGTCATGGGGCATAAAGTCGGATGGCTGACGTTGTACGCAGGGCTTGCCGGCGGTGCAGATATCGTACTGCTCCCGGAGATTCCGTACGACATCGATAAAGTCATAGAGGCGATCGACAAGAGGACGAAAGCGGGAAAAGGTTTCACGATTCTTGCGGTTGCGGAGGGAGCAATCTCCAAAGAGGATGCGGCACTCTCTAAGAAGGCGTACAAGGAAAAACTCGCAAAATCCAAATACCCTTCCGTATCCTATGAGATTGCGGACAAGATTATGAAGGAGTCGGGCGTGGAAGTGCGCGTCACAGTGCCAGGACACACCCAGAGGGGCGGAAGTCCATGCCCATACGACAGGGTGCTCTGCACGAGACTCGGTTCCGCGGCGGCAAAAGCGATTATCGACGAGGACTACGGGTACATGATTGGCATGGTGAATGGCAAGACGAAGCGGATTCCGCTCGAGGATGTGGCGGGCAAGCTAAAGAGCGTCGACCCGGACTGCCAGATGATAAAAGAGGCGAAACGCATGGGAATCAGCTTCGGAGATTAGACTTAGAAAGGCGTGGTAACTACAAATGTCGTACACGGCGTTATACCGCAAATTCCGGCCGCAGGAGTTTGAGGACGTAAAGGGTCAGGATCACATCGTGACCACCCTGAGAAACCAGATTAAGCATGACCGCATCGGACATGCTTATCTGTTTTGCGGCACAAGAGGAACCGGAAAGACCACAATTGCCAAGATTTTTGCAAAGGCGGTCAACTGTGAGCATCCGGTGGACGGAAGTCCGTGTGGGGAGTGTCCGACCTGCAAAGCGATTGCAGCGGGCACTTCTATGAATGTAATCGAGATTGACGCGGCGTCGAACAACGGTGTGGACAATATCCGTGAGATTCGCGAGGAGGTGGCATACCGCCCGACCGAGGGAAAATACAAAGTCTACATCATCGACGAGGTTCATATGTTATCGATAGGAGCGTTCAATGCGTTGTTGAAGACGCTGGAGGAGCCCCCGTCGTATGTCATATTTATTCTGGCAACCACGGAGGCGCACAAGATTCCGATTACAATCTTATCGCGCTGTCAGCGCTATGATTTCAGAAGAATCTCCATCGACACCATTGCGGACAGACTGCGGGAGCTGATGGTGGAGGAAAATGTCAAGGTCGAGGAGAAAGCGCTCCGATACGTCGCAAAAGCGGGGGACGGGTCGATGCGCGATGCGCTGAGTCTTTTAGATCAGTGTATTGCGTTCTATCTCGGACAGGATCTCACTTACGATAAAGTTTTAGAGACGCTCGGCGCGGTTGATACGGAAGTGTTCAGCCGTCTGCTCCGCCAGATTTTAGACAAAAATATCACCGGTGCGATCGGCACGCTGGAGGAGCTTGTCATCGAGGGCAGGGAGCTGGGACAGTTTGTGGTGGACTTCAC
Organism: uncultured Roseburia sp.; assembly: GCA_964495195.1. Classification (GTDB taxonomy): domain Bacteria; phylum Bacillota; class Clostridia; order Lachnospirales; family Lachnospiraceae; genus Roseburia. The sequence continues at coordinate 1,397 of CAZBUW010000062.1, read as the reverse complement.
CTGGTATCTGCGCAACCTCCTGCTGGTGCAGAGTTCCGACGACATGGAGGATGTCCTAGACATCTCCTCGGAGAACCTTGCCCTGCTGAAAGAGGAAGCGGGCATGGTGGAGGCGCTCACGCTGATTCGCTATATCAGGATTTTTTCGGAATTGAGCAACCAAATCCGCTATGCGGCGCAGAAGCGCATTCTCATCGAGATTGCGATTATCAAATTATGTAAACCGGAGATGGAACAGGACTACGGCTCGTTGATTGACCGTATAGACTCCCTTGAGAAAAAAATGGAGTCCGGTTCTTTTACGGTGGCACCGCAGGGTGCAGGAACGGCGCCGACTCCCATGACAGGCTCTGTGGAGCCCGTGAAGGTGGCAGAGCTGCCGAAGGCAATCCCGGACGACATCAGACAGATTATGTCGAACTGGAATGCGATACTCTTGGAGATGACAGGCATCTCCCGGAATTTTTTGAAGAAAGCGATCCCGACATTGGGACCGAATGATACGCTGATGCTCGCCTATGACGACCAGAATGCGTACGAGTACATCAATCAGAATATGTCAGGCTGCCTGGATGCGTTTAAGACAATCATCGCAAACCGCATCGAGAAACAGGTCGAGATCATCGTCAAGTTAAATGACAGCGGCAGACCGGGGGCGGAAGTCTTCCCGGATTTAAAGCAGTTGATCAATTTTGACATAGAAGAAGAGGATTTTTAAAGAAAAAGGGCATCCCGCAGCGGTACAGGAAGCTGCAGGAGACTCAGACAGAAAGGAAATGGTAAGAAAACATGGCAAAAAGAGGTGGATTTCCGGGCGGAATGCCTGGCAACATGAACAATCTGATGAAACAGGCGCAGAGAATGCAAAAGCAGATGGAGGAAGCGCAGAAGGAACTCGAGGAGAAGGAGATTACCGCGACAGCGGGCGGCGGCGCGGTTGAAGTCACCGTCTCCGGCAAGAGAGAGATTCTGAAGGTAAAATTGTCTGAGGAGGTCGTAGACCCGGACGATATTGAGATGTTAGAAGATTTGATTATGGCAGCGACAAACGAGGCGCTCCGCAAATTAGAGGAGGAATCCTCGCAGTCGATGTCTAAGATTACAGGCGGACTTGGCGGAATGCCGTTCTAATGGATTATTAGATAGGTAAGACATTTCAAAATGAAAAGCAACTGATTTCGGGCAGGGTATATTCCAAATAAAGGTCATGGAACGGTTGCTTTTTTCGTTATCATTTAAAACCCCCCCTCATCATCAAAACGAGTGGAAAAATCAGCAAATGCTTTCATAACAGCATCCAGATAGGAGCGGCTGATGGGAAGCGTCATGCTGTTTGAAAGTGTCCTTAGGGTAAAATTATTCTTGAGTTAAGGAAGTTTCTTCAAAATTAACTTCCG
>CAZBUW010000061.1:0-18841 GCA_964495195.1 uncultured Roseburia sp. | reverse complement strand
CTTAAGTTTCCCATATATACAATTCTTGTTCGTGAAACAACCCTATATGAAAATTTCTTCCCATTTTTTGGAAAGTTTGACAAGACTAATTCTGGTTGCAAATGACAAACAAATGTGCTATAGTAATTCCGCAACTTAAGAATATAACAGTTCAGCCATAGCCCATGCAGTGTGTGAATCATGCTTGCATGAAAGAACACACTGCATGGGGCTATGAGCGGAGCGCCAGATTATGAGCAAAGTTAGCTGCAAAGCAGCGGGAAAGCAGCATAGCTGCCTTTGCCAATGGCGCGTGCTGAACTGTAATAACACGGAGGAACAAATGTTGAGAACAAAAACAGATTCCACAGAATCAAAGAGAGCGCGTGAGAAGTATGTCGTCTCTCAGATGATAGAATTGTATTGCAGAAAAAAGCACCATACGAAGGAAGGGCTGTGCCCGGAGTGCAGGGAACTGCTTGACTATGCCTGTGCAAGGTCAGAGCATTGTCCTTTTATGGAGACGAAGACGTTCTGCTCGAATTGCAGGGTGCATTGTTATCAGCCGAAGATGCGGGAGAAAATCCGCACTGTGATGCGGTTTTCTGGGTCGCGCATGCTCTTTTACCATCCGGTTATGGCGGTGCGGCATGTGATTGAGGGCCGAAGAGAGAAGATGCGTCTTGAGAGGGAGGTGACGGAGTCATGATGGATAAAAGACTGCTTGGAATCGTTCCGCAGAGTAAGAAATATATTGCGGGAAATGTAATCTGCCAGTGGATTTCCCTGTTGGCAAACATTGGAATGATGTATGCTATAACAAGACTTTTGGCGGGAATTTTTGAGCGGAGTGCCGGCTGGGGGCAGATGTATAAGACGATGGCTGTAGTTGTAATGGCGGTGGTAATCCGCTATGCATGTACCATCGGTGCAGGCAGATGCAGTTACCTCTCCTCGAAGGAGGTCAAGCAGGTGCTGCGGGAAAAAATCTACGGAAAACTTTTGCGGATTGGCGCGTCCTACCGGGACAGTGTCACGACTTCCGAGGTGGTGCAGGTGTCGGTGGAGGGAGTCGACCAGCTTGAGACCTATTTTGGCGCTTATCTGCCGCAGTTTTTTTATGCGATGCTGGCGCCGCTTACGCTCTTTTTCGTTCTGGTGTTTGTCAACGTCCCGGCGGCGGTCGTACTGCTTGTCTGTGTGCCGCTCATCCCGGTGTCGATTGCGCTTGTGCAGACGTGGGCGAAGAAGCTTTTGTCAAAATACTGGGGGCGCTACACCGCGTTGGGCGATACGTTTTTGGAGAATCTGCAGGGACTTACCACGTTAAAAATCTATCAGTCTGACGCCTACAAAAACGAGAAGATGAACGAGGAGTCGGAGGAGTTCCGCAAAATCACGATGAAGGTGCTCTCGATGCAGCTGAACTCCATCACAATCATGGACTTTATCGCCTACGGCGGTGCGGCAATCGGGATGATTGTGGCGATTATACAGTTCCAAAAGGGGAATATCGCGCTGTCCGGTTGTCTATTGATTATCCTGCTGGCGGCGGATTTTTTCCTGCCGATGCGGACGCTCGGCTCCTTCTTTCACATTGCGATGAATGGAATGGCGGCGAGCGACAAGATTTTTAGGCTGCTGGGGCTGCCGGAGCAGGAGAGTGGAAAAATGAACTGCCCGACGGGTGGTATAGAGGTCAGCCATCTCTCCTATTCCTACGAGAAGGAGCGCGAGATTTTAAAGGATGTGAACCTTACTTTTGCGAGTGGAAAATTCACTGCCATTGTGGGAGCGTCCGGCTGCGGAAAATCGACAATCGCAGGAATTTTGATGAGCAGAAATAAGAACTATGGCGGCAGTGTAAAAATCGGGGGAGTGGAGCTTCGCGATCTGTCAGAGCAAAGTCTGATGGAGCACCTGACCTACATCAGCCACCGGAGTTTTCTGTTCAAAGGAACGGTGCGTGACAATCTTCTCGCGGCGAGACCTTTGGCCTCGGACGAGGAACTCTGGGAGGTGCTTCGCAAGGTGAATCTCGCAGGTTTTTTAATGGAAAATCAGGGGCTTGACACAAGACTTTCGGAGAATGGTTCGAACCTCTCCGGCGGGCAGTGCCAGAGACTTGCGCTTGCGAGGGCACTGCTCCACGATTCGCCGGTGTACGTTTTTGATGAGGCGACCTCTAACATCGACGTGGAGAGTGAAAATGATATTATGCGGCAGGTGTATGAATTGGCGAGGACGAAAACGGTCATCCTAATTTCACACCGATTAAAAAATATCGAGAATGCCGACTGCATTTATGTCATGCAGGACGGGCGTGTCGCAGAGCAGGGGACGAAGGAGGAGCTCCTTTTGAAAAAGGGAGTGTTTGAAAAATTGTGGACTGCCCAGCAGGAGTTAGAAACGTTTACAGGAGAGGAGTGTGAGGCGGTATGAAAAAAAGAAATGGTTTTGTAGTTGCATACAGGCTGATTGGGCTTGTCAGGCCGCTTACCGGCTATATGGTTTTAGCGGTTCTAATGGGTGTCATCGGAAATCTCATGGCGACCTTTATCACGATTCTGGCGGGATACGGAGTTGTCAACATGGAGAGAGGCGCTGCCGGCATCTTTGCAGTGATGATTCTGTTTGCGTTGCTTCGCGCAGGGTTCCGCTATGGGGAGCAGGCCTGCAACCACTTCATTGCATTCCGGATTCTGGCGCTGCTGCGCGATAAGGTGTTCAAGGCGCTGCGGCAGCTCTGCCCGGCAAAACTCGAGGGGAGAGACCGCGGGGATTTAATTTCGCTCATCACATCGGACATCGAACTTTTGGAGGTGTTCTATGCCCATACGATTTCACCGATTGCAATCTATGTGATTTTTACGGCGGTGATGTGCGCATTTTTAGGAGCGATTCATCCGGCGTTTGCGGCGATTGCGCTGGCGGCGTATCTGTGTGTCGGCATCGCAATCCCGCTTGTGGTGTCGAAGTGCAGCGGGGACAACGGAGCTGATTTCCGCGGCAGGTCGGGGGAACTGAGCAGTTTTGTGCTGGAGAGCCTCCGCGGCCTTGATGAGACGATACAGTACGGATGCGGGGAAGCGCGCCTTCGGCAGATGAGCCGTCAGAGTGAGGGACTCTCTGCCGTGGAGGATAAAATGAAGCGGGTTGCAAGTGCAAACGGGGCTGTCACGGGAGCGGTGATTCTGCTGTTCGATCTGGCGATGCTCTTTTGCGGAACCGCACTTTTCCTGTCCGGGAAGATGGATTTTTCCGGGGTGCTGATTGCGGAACTTGCAATCTTAAGCTCATTTGGACCGAGCGTTGCGCTTGCAAACCTCGGCAGCACGCTGCAGAATACAATTGCGGCGGGGAACCGCGTCCTCGACATCTTAGAGGAGGAGCCGCAGACCCGCGAGATTGCAGGGAGAGAGGAGATTGCCTACGAGGGGGCGGAGGCGGAGCATGTCACGTTCTCCTATGAAAAAGAAGAGATTCTGTCCGATTTCTCGCTGGAGCTTCCAAAGAATGGTATAGTGGGGATTCTTGGAAAAAGCGGGAGCGGCAAATCCACTTTCTTAAAATTGTTGATGCGTTTCTGGCGGGTGGAGCAGGGGACGATTGCGGTATCCGGGACGAACCTTGAGAAGGTCAACACGCGGAATCTGCGGGATATGGAGAGTTTCATGACGCAGGATACCCACCTTTTCCACGATACAATCCGCGAGAATTTAAAAATTGCGCGGCTCGACGCGACCGAGGAGGAACTGCAGGAGGCCTGCAAAAAGGCTTCCGTCCACGATTTCATCATGAGCCTGCCGCAGGGGTATGACACGCAGGTGGGAGAACTCGGAGACACGCTCTCCGGCGGGGAGAGGCAGAGAATCGGGCTGGCGAGAGCATTTTTACACAATGCGCCGCTTGTGCTCTTAGACGAGCCGACGAGCAACCTTGACAGCCTGAACGAGGCGATCATCCTAAAATCTCTCCACGAGGAGCGGAAGGACAAGACCATCGTGCTCGTCTCGCACCGGTCTTCGACGATGAAAATCTGTGATGAGGTGTATTCCGTCGAAAACGGGCGTGTCAGTTAAGCGCCCATTTGTTATAATGGTAGTATGTTCGGAGACGGAGAAGATTGTCTCTGAGAAGGGGAGAATCATCAGATCAAAGGAGGAGAAGGTATGCTGGAGAATTGGAACCGGCCGGAGAGACCGGATGACGAGGAACTCGAGGAGCGGCTTGAGGCCGCGCGGGAAAAAATTTTCAGACAGCAGATGATGATAAAAGAACACGGTCTGCCGGTTCTGGTGCTGTTGGAAGGCTGGGGAACCGCCGGCAAGGGAAGCGTTCTCGGCAAGGTGATCCGCAACATCGATCCGCGTTTTTTTAAAGTTGCGGCGATGGACATTCCGACGGAGGAGGAGCGGAGAAAACCGTTTCTCTACCGCTATTTTGTAAAAATCCCGGAGGCCGGGAAGTTCATGTTCCTAGACTCCGGCTGGATGGATGAGGTGACGGGCGACTGCATCCGCGGCAAGCTCGACGAGAAGGATTACAAGAAAAAAATCGAGAGTGTCAAGCGCTTTGAACGCCAGCTGACGGACAACGGTTATCTCGTGATGAAGTTCTTTTTCCACATCAGCCAGAAGGAGCAAAAGAAGAGAATCGAGGCATTGGAGGCGGATAAGAATACGAGCTGGCGCGTCGGCGAGAAGGACAACTGGCAGAATAAGCACTATGACAAGTGCTTAAAGGTGTTCGACCGCTACCTAAACGACACGAACGCGCCCGCCGACCCGTGGTATATCATCGATGCCAAGAATAAAAAATGGGCGGAGCTTCAGGTGTTAGAGACGCTGGTGAGCGGCATCGATACCGCATTGAAGAACAGCGCGATGGCAGTGCCGCTGCTGCAGAACGTCTTTCCACTTGAGAAGATACCAAAGCTTGAGGAGATACCGCTCAATCAGAGCCTGACGGAGGAGGAGTACCGGACGGAACTAAAAGAGCTACAGAAGAAGTTGGGAAATCTCCACAACAAACTGTACCGCAAGAAGATTCCGGTCATCATCGCCTACGAGGGCTGGGATGCGGCGGGAAAGGGAGGCAACATCAAGCGCATTACCGGGGCGCTCGACCCGCGCGGATTCGAGGTGCACCCGATTGCAAGCCCGGAACCGCACGAGAAGGCGAGACATTATCTCTGGCGCTTCTGGAACAGACTTCCGAAGACGGGACACATCGCCATCTTCGACCGCACCTGGTACGGAAGAGTCATGGTGGAGCGCCTCGAGGGATTCTGCAGTGAGAACGACTGGCAGAGAGCCTACAACGAAATCAACGAATTTGAGAAGGAGCTCGCCGACTGGGGAGCCGTCATCATCAAATTCTGGGTGCAGATTGATAAGGATACGCAGTTAGAGCGCTTCAACGAGCGGCAGAACACGCCGGAGAAACAGTGGAAGATTACCGACGAGGACTGGCGCAACCGCGAGAAATGGGATCTCTATGAGAAAGCGGTCAATGAGATGCTGCAGAAGACAAACACCTCCTATGCACCGTGGCACATCCTAGAATCCAACGACAAAAAGTATGCCAGAATCAAAGCGCTGCGCACAGTGGTTGAGGCCATCGAAAAAGCCCTTTAAAAATGCAACAAAATATTGACATCCATGGCATTATCCGCTATGATTTTATCAGCGAAAATGGCATAGGAACGAAAGGCAGAGTGTCCAAGAAACGGAAAGCATCTTGGGCGCTCTGTTCTTTTGTGATATAGAAAAAAATGGAAAGGGGCCATCCGCGCGGTGCGGAGGGCGTGGAGAGAAATGGAATATATCATTGAGTTGAAAGGAATTAAAAAACGCTTCGATGACAGTTTTGAGGCGGTAAAAGACTTTAATCTTCAGGTGAAGAAGGGAGAGTTTGTGACCTTCTTAGGACCGTCCGGCTGCGGCAAGACGACGACGCTGCGCATGATTGCAGGGTTTGACATCCAGACGGAGGGACAGATTCTTTTGAACGGGGAGGACATCAGCAAACTTCCGCCGAACAAGCGCCCAATCAATACGGTGTTCCAGCGGTATGCGCTGTTCCCGCACTTAAATATTTTTGACAACATCGCCTTTGGTTTAAAACTCAAGACGAAGGAAGTTACCTATCAGAATGAGGCGGGGGAGACCATCACACGTCAGGAGAAGCTTTCCAAAAAAGAGATTAGGGAAAAAGTCAGACATGCGCTTGAGATCGTGGACCTGGAAGGATTTGAAAAGAGAAGTATCTCGACGCTCTCGGGAGGACAGCAGCAGCGAATCGCCATCGCGCGCGCCATCGTCAATGAGCCGGAGATTCTTCTGCTCGACGAGCCGTTAGGAGCGCTCGATTTGAAGATGAGAAAAGAGATGCAGCTTGAGCTGATGGCGATGCACAAAGAGCTCGGCATCACTTTCATTTATGTGACGCACGATCAGGAGGAGGCGCTGACGATGTCGGACAAGGTCGTGGTCATGGCGGACGGCATGATTCAGCAGATTGGAACGCCGGAGGAGATCTACAATGAGCCGGAGAATATTTTTGTGGCGGATTTTATCGGCGAGAGCAATATCTACAACGGAAAAATGACGGCCAGAAAACAGGTGCGTTTCTGCGGTGCGGATTTTGAGTGCCTCGACAATATGCCAATCGGAGCGAAGGTGGATGTCGTTGTGCGCCCGGAGGATATCATTATGACAAAGCCGGAGGACGGTGCAATTACAGGAATAGTTAGCTCTGTCATCTTTAAGGGGATGCATTATGAGATTATCGTCGAATCCGGGGATAACGAGGTCGTCATCCAGAGCACGAAGAGTGTAAAAGAGGGAGACACCATCGGTATGTGCATCGAGCCGGATGGAATCCACGTCATCATGGCGGAGACCAATCACAATATATTCGAGGGTGAACTCACGAAAAATTACACCGTGCATTTTGCGGATGGGGAGTATGAGTGCGATGTGACGAAACTCTATCCGGGGGCTGCCATCAATGAGAGCGGTGTGTTGACAGATGAGAACGGAGACGAAATCTATACGGACGGCGTGAAGGTTGCTGTAAAAGTCCCGGTCGGCGCAGTTAAGATGAGCGACGACACAAACGTGGATGCAATCTGCGGTCACATCGTCTCCCTGATTTATAAAGGGGATCATTACCACTATATCGTCCGCACGAAAAATGACGAGGATATCCATCTGCATGATGAATACCTTTGGAACGAGGACGATTATGTCAGTCTGAGGATTCCGAAGGAGAGCATTGAGCTGTCCTTCGCGAACGGCTATGAGGGGGAGGCATAGAGATGAAGCTGCATTTTTCCAGAAAACAGTTGAGCATTCCGTATGTGGTGTTTCTATTATGCTTTGTAGCTGCACCGCTTCTTGTGGTGCTATACTATGCGTTTACCAATGGGCAGGGCAGATTTACCGTCGGAAATTTTGTGAACTTTTTTACCGACCGGAATACAATCGGAACGCTCTGTTACAGTCTTGTGGTGGCATTGTGTGTCACGGTGTGCTGCATTATGATTGCATACCCGACCGCCTACATTCTTGCAAAGAGTAATCTTAAGAAAAAGTCGGTTCTTCTGGTGCTCTTTATCGCGCCGATGTGGATTAACTTTACCCTGCGCGTGGTCGCGTTGAAAGAAGTGCTGACCATGGTGGAGGGCAACCTCGCCTACCATCCTTTTTTGAATACGGTGTTGGGAATGACTTACGATTTCCTGCCGTTTATGATTCTGCCGTTATACACGACAATCAGCAAGCTGGACGGCTCCTATCTGGAGGCTGCGGCGGATCTGGGGGCAGATTCTGTAACTACATTTATAAAAGTGACATTGCCGCTCAGCCTTCCGGGGCTCATCAGCGGGGTGACGATGGTATTTTTGCCGTCGATGACGAACTATGTCATCCTCGATATGCTCTACAACAGTACCTACATCATGGGAAGCCTGATTGGAAGCTATTTCAACGCGTACGACTGGCACAGCGGTTCCATGATTTCTATCGTTCTGCTCATCATCATTTTCCTGATTACATGGGCGACGAACGGATTTGATGAAGAGGAGACGAACAGGGGGGCGATTTTATGATGAAAAAAACAATGCGTTCCGCCTGGCTTGCGCTGGTTCTGCTATTTATGTATCTGCCGGTGCTGACGCTGATGGTGTACAGTTTTACGGACACCGCTACAATCGGAACAAGGGGAAATTTTTCCCTGCAAAATTATATCACGCTGTTTACAACGGGGGAACTGCTCGGCATGATCGGCGGGACGTTTGCGCTTGCATTGGGCTCTGCGCTGCTGTCTACGATGCTTGGAACGATGGGAGCCATCGGCGCCTTCTATTGTAAGAGGGGGCCAAAGCACGCCGTGGGCATGTTTAACCAGATTCCGGTCGTAAACGCGGAAGTCGTGACGGGTTTTTCCCTGTGCGTTCTTTTAAATGTCGTATTTGGGATGAGCAAGGATTCTTTTTTTCCGCTGGTGGTCGGACATGTGGTCTTAGAGGCGCCGTTCGTCTACCTCTCCGTCCTGCCGAAATTAAAGCAGATGGACAACAGCATCTACGAGGCAGCCAGAGACCTCGGGGCGAATGCGCGGGAGGCACTGTTTAAAGTCGTCATCCCGCAGTTGATTCCGGGCATTGTCTCCGGATTCATGCTTTCTGTGACTCTGTCGTTGGACGATTATTTTATTACGACGTACACGAAGCCTGCCACCTTTGACACAATCAGCACCTATGTCGTGAATGCGACGAAGGGATCGCACACGGAAATCAAGACGGCGCTCTGGGCACTGTCGACCGTCATCTTTGTGGTGATTCTCACTGCGGTGCTTTTGGAAAATGTGCTCGCGGGCAGAAAGGCAGGTGACAGACGTGAGAGATAGAGTTCGGATGAAAAAGATGGGATGTTTTGCGCTCGGGGCGGCACTGATGGTTTGCGCAACTACAAATATATTTGAAATAAACGCTGCGCCGACAAATCTTAGCCAGGCATCACCAGTCGCCAACGTTGCGTCGACAAATCTCAGCCAGGCATCACCAGCCGCCAATGCAGCGCCGGCAGGCACAGTGACCCTGCGCGTGTGCAACTGGGAGGAGTACATCGACGAGGGCGGCTGGGAGGAGGACGAGCTTATCGACCTGGAGAGCCAGGATGTCTTCGGGGAAAATTCTCTGGTGGAAGATTTCGAGAAATGGTATGAAAAGACCTACGGCGTGAAAGTCAATGTGGAGTATTCTACGTTTGGGACCAACGAGGAACTCTACAGTCAGCTCAATCTGGGAAATGTCTACGACTTAGTCTGCCCGTCCGACTACATGATTATGAAGCTTTTAAAGGAGGACAGGTTAGAGCCTCTCTCGGAGGAATTTTTTGACGGGGCGGATGAGAATCAGTATTATGTGAACGGCGTCTCCCCCTACATCGAGGGTGTTTTTGAGGAGAACGAGATTGACGGGAAAAAATGGTCGGACTACGCGGCCGCTTACATGTGGGGCGTGACCGGAATCGTCTACAATCCGGACGAGGTCACGGAGGAGGAAGCTTCGACCTGGTCGATTTTGGAGAACGAAAAATTCTACCGCCAGGTGACGATTAAGGATAACGTGCGCGATGCCTACTTCCCGACGCTCGCAATCTTAAATGCAGATACGCTGTTGGACGAGGAGTTTAGAGAGGATGAGGCGTATTCCGAGAAACTTTCCGCCATGATGAATGACACAAAGAAGGACACCATCGACCGTGCGGAGGAAGAATTGAAGCGGATACGTGGAAATGTCTACTCTTTTGAGACGGACAGCGGAAAGGCGGATATGATCAGTGGAAAAGTGCTCGCCAACACGCAGTGGTCGGGGGACGCAGTCTACGCGATGGACCAGGCGGAGGAGGATGACTTTTATCTAGAGTGGGCAGTGCCAAAAGAGTGCACAAACCTCTGGTTCGATGGCTGGGTCATGCTAAAGAGCGGAATCGGGGAGGACGCTGCAAAAAAGCACGCGGCGGAGAGTTTTATCAACTTCCTCTCGAGACCGGACAATGTCGTGCGCAACATGTACTACATCGGCTACACCTCCGCCATCGCGGGCGGCGACAGCAGTTTAATTATCGAGTATGCGGATTGGACCTACGGTGCGGACGAGGACGAGACGGATACGGTGGAATATCCGGTCGGCTATTTTTTCTCCGGGGATAATGCGGATGAGGATTATGTGATTACGGCGCCGGCGGAGCAGGCGCACAGGCAGCTCGCCGCGCAGTACCCGTCCGAGGAGGAAATTTCCCGCAGCGCGGTCATGGAATATTTTGACGACGAGGGCAATGCGAATATCAACCAGATGTGGATTAATATCCGGTGCTTTAACTTAAGTATGATTACAGGGGCACAGTGGGCGGCAATCGCGCTGGTGCTGGTTGTCATTGCGGCGGCCGTGCTTCTGGTGAAGAACGGAGATAAGATGGGAGGGAGAAGACCGCCGAAGGGCTATCGGGAAGTCAGTAAATAGAACAAATCATTTTGAGAGAAAAAGGAGACAATGAGATGAGAATAGCAGTAACTTATGAAAATGGAAATGTGTTTGGACATTTTGGACATACAGAGCAGTTTAAGATTTATGATGTGGAGAACAATCAGGTGACATCCTCTGAAGTCGTTGACACGGAGGGAAGCGGACACGGCGCGCTGGCAGGATTTTTAAAGAATTTGAACGTGGATACTTTAATCTGCGGCGGAATCGGCGGCGGTGCGCAGAATGCATTGACGGAAGCCGGAATCCGTCTGTTCGGCGGTGTTGCCGGAAGCGCAGATGAGGCGGTAAAAGCATTGTTAGAAGGAACGTTAGACTACAATGCCAATGTGACATGCAGCCATCACGACCACGAGCACGGAGAGGGACATACCTGCGGCTCCCACGGATGCGGAGAGGGACATAGCTGCGGTTCCAACTAATGCACTGGCACATTGACAATTAGTATAACTGTACTGTCGATGACATCATCTGCTGTGTTGTCGTTTGCACAGGTTTTATTTATAAGGGAAAGAAGTATGATTTATATAGTGACGGCGCTCTACTGCGAAGCGCATCCACTGATTTCGCAGTTTCAACTGAAAAAGGAGTCCGGCACGGGACATTTGCAGGTGTTCTCCAATGAGCAGGAAGGAATCCTGCTTGTGGTGACCGGAGTCGGCATGATTCCGGCAGCGGTGGCGGTGGGCAGCATCTGTACCGCGTGCCATGCCGGGGCGGGAGATTTTTTGCTCAACATCGGGACGTGCGCCGCATTCTCGAAAGAGGCGTTCGTCGGAGAAAAAGCGGGGCAGTCATCCTGTGAAATATTCCTGTGCAACAAGATTACGGATGCGACGACCGGAAGAACCTATTATCCGGATCTGCTCTATCGGAGTGCGTGCAGGGAGGCGGAGATTGTGACCGGGGCGACGGTGTTTGCGGCGGCACAGGACGGTGCCGTTGTGCCGGGGGCTGCCGTGACATCGGGCGGTGCTGTTGCGCCGAGTGGTGCCGTTGCGCCGGGTGCCGCCGTGGCGTTGAGCGGTGCAGAGGAGTTTTCGGCGGCGCGGTCATCCGTCTGTCTTTACGACATGGAGGCGGCGGCAGTCTATCAGGCGGGGGCCTGTTTTTTTGCGCCGCACCAGATGACGTTTTTGAAAATCATATCCGACGCGGGGGACGCAGATTCCGTCACGCCGGAACTCGCCGAAACGGCAGTCTCGGCAAATATGAAAGAGATTTGTAGTTATATTGAACTGCTAAAGCGCGCGGGCTGTGGCGAAAGCGCGGCAGAGCGCGATGGGAGCGGGAAATGCGTGGACTTTCCGGCAGAGCGCGATGGGAGCGGGAAGTGCGAGGACGCAGAGCGCCTCTGCTCCGATCTGCACTGTTCCGCAGTGATGCGGGCATCTCTGTTTCAGCATCTGCGCTACTGCAGACTTGCCGGAATCGACGCAGGAGCCGTTATCGGGGAAATGTATGCGCAGGGGATTCTCCCGTGCAAAGATAAGAGGGAGGGAAAAAAGCGTTTTGAAGAACTCAAGAGCCGATTGTTATAATGGTAGTTTCTCCCATATCTATGTGGAAAAAGAGGTGGCAGACCACGCAAGGACGCGGGCAATTCTCGCCAAATTTCCGCAGGCACAGGTGATAGAGATTGGACACTACAAGGACGTCTTCTGCCGCAGCCGACAAAATTACATGCTCCAGCACAAGGCGCAGAGCCTGATTTTAGCGGCAAAACACGGGCGTCTCGTCTATGAGGGCGCGCCGGTGTGCCAGAGTTTTGGGAACGAGAATTTTTATTATACCTCCTGCATGATGAACTGCATCTACAATTGTGAATACTGCTATTTGAAAGGAATGTATCCATCTGGAAATGTAGTTGTATTTGTGAATCTGGAAGATATTTTTGCAGAGCTTCAGGGCATGCTGTCAGAGCACCCGGTCTATCTGTGTGTCTCCTACGACACAGATTTGCTCGCGTTTGAGCAGATAACGGGATATGCGGCGGAGTGGGTGAAATTTGCGGCGAAGTGTGGGCGGGAAGGGTATGATTTAAAAATTGAATTGCGGACAAAATGTGCCAGCCCTGCTTTTTGGGAACGAAATCCCGCGACGAAAAATATAGTCGCAGCTTTTACGATGTCGCCAGAAGAAGTGATCGCGTCCTATGAACACGGTACTTCCTCGCTTGCACAGCGGATTGAGGCGGCGTATGCGGCGGCGGAGGCAGGATTCCCGGTGCGTCTGTGCTTTGACCCGATGATCTATATACCCGGCTGGGAGGAAAAGTACGATGCCATGTTAGCGCAGATTTTTGAAAAAATAGATTCCGGCAGCATCATGGATGTCAGTGTGGGAACGTTTCGGGTGTCGCAGGACTACCTGAAAAAAATGAGGAAGAACGAGCCGGATTCGGCGGTTGTGCAGTTTCCGTATGAAAATGACGGCGGGGTCTACCACTACCCGGAGAGGTTGACCGGACGGATGGAGGAACATTTGGTGTCTGCCCTTACGGCATGGATTCCGAGGGATAAAATCTTTTTGTGGAGAGAATAGAGGAGAATGAGATGGCAAAAACAGCGATTGTGACCGGAGCTTCCTCCGGCATCGGACGTGCGATTAGTAAGACATTATGTAAACTTGGATACGAAGTGTACGGCATTGGAAGAGATTTTGAGCGGCGGGGAGAGCTGCGGGAGGAGAAGTTCCATGCGGTCGTCTGTGACCTTTTGGATACGCAGGTTCTGCTCGAGACGGTGAAAAAAATCTCTGCACAGCACGAGGTCGCACTTCTTGTCAACAATGCGGGCGTTGGTTATTACGGGCTCCACGAGGAGCTGAGCCCGCAAAAGATCCAGCGGATGGTCCGCACCAACTTAGAGGTGCCGATGATTTTGACACAGCAGCTTTTGCGCAGTTTAAAAAAGAAGAAAGGCTGTATCATCAACATATCCTCCGTGACAGCGAATCAGTCCAACCCGCACGGCTGTGTCTACGGCGCGACGAAAGCGGGGCTTGCGAGTTTTTCCAGAAGCCTTTTCGATGAAGCGCGGAAATACGGGGTGCGCGTGGTGTCCATTTTTCCGGATATGGCGAAGACGGATCTCTACCGGAACGCAGATTTTTGCGAGGGGGAGGAGGCGGAGTCGTATCTTCTGCCGGAGGAGGTCGCCGCAGCGGTAGAGTTTGTGCTGGGGCAGCGCGAGGGTGTCGCGGTCACGGAAATCGCTTTAAAACCGCAGCTTCACCGGATACGGAGAAAAGGGAGAGAGTAGTTCACAGATTTTTCACAAAAATTATTAGCACTCACTCTTGACGAGTGCTAATAAAAGTGGTATAACAAAGTCAGAACGAAGGAAAACAGCATCCCGGTTCCAAAGAAACAAGGTAAATAGCATGAGCATATCCACGCGAAGCGGATATGACGGAAAGAAAAGGAGAGATGACTTATGTTGACACCTAGTATTTTTGGAGAAAATTTATTTGATGATTTGTTTGGTGATTTCCCATTTTATGATGACAGGGATTTTCGCAAGATGGAGAAAAAGCTGTATGGAAACCGTGCGGCAAACCTGATGAAGACGGATATCAAAGAACTTGACAATGGTTATGAACTCGAGGTTGATCTTCCGGGCTTTAAGAAGGAGGAAGTGAAGGCATCGTTGGAGAATGGTTATCTGACAATCCGTGCGGCGAAGGGATTCGACAGAGACGAAAAGGAGAAAGACACGGGAAGATACATCCGCAGAGAGCGCTATGCAGGCGCATGCGAGCGAAGCTTTTATGTCGGCGACGCAGTGCTGCAGGATGAAATTAAGGCTGAATTTAAGCACGGCATTCTCAAATTGTTTATACCGAAGAAGGAGAACAGACCGGCAGTGGAAGAGCAGAAATATATCACAATCGAAGGATAAATAAATATAGTTAAAAGCCCCGGGGACGCCGAATGGCGTCCCCGGGACTTTTTGTGCAGCAGCAAATCATCGTTCGCGTTCTTTTTCGGCAGCGAATCATCATTCTCGGCTTTTTGGAGGAGCGTGTGACGTGTCCGCAGCAGACGGAATTTGGGTAATTATTGTGTTTTTGTCCGATATTTATACTTTTTCTCAGAAAAAATAAAGAAAATCGGTGCAAAATAGGAGCCATTTGGGTAAATATAAAGTTTTTTCGCGATTTTACCAAGAAATTAGAAAAATCCTGGGTAAATATTAAGAAAAAATCGATATTTACCCAAATGGGTTAAGTATTCCTTTCCGAAATCATATGTCAGCTACCGCAAGCCGAGGGCAGTCAGCGCAGAGCAGAGGGATACGGGCAAAGCAATGTTCCATTGCTTCGGTAATGCGGTAAAATAATAGCATTGAACATTCAACAAATCAGAATTGTAAGTATCACATCGTTTTTGCGCCGAAGTATAGAAGAAAGATAGTATATGGAAAAATTAAACAGGATATAGCAAGTATATTGAGTATGCTATGCAAGAGAAAAGGTGTAAAAATAGTGGAGGCAGAGATATGCCCAGACCATGTGTA
Organism: uncultured Roseburia sp.; assembly: GCA_964495195.1. GTDB lineage: Bacteria > Bacillota > Clostridia > Lachnospirales > Lachnospiraceae > Roseburia. Next base: position 3,787 of record CAZBUW010000061.1, on the reverse strand, counting down.
TATGTTAGTAGAAATTCCTCCGAGTATGAGTGTTTCGTATTTTGCAGGGTATCTGAAAGGAAAAGTACATTGACCCGTTTACGGGTGAGCCAGCAAAACATAGCAAATAAGATAAGTCCTTTAGGGCTTGGCGAGTAAAAGATGTTGCGGTTGGCGAAAACTTCGACGGGTCTTTAGACCCAGTGCCGGTAACAGACCGTTATAGGGTCAAATCAAGCCACCGGCTAAGCCGGTGGTCTTGACTACAACTTGTATATAGGCGTATCAGTATCGTCATTTGTAACTTTTCTTTGAAACCCATTGACAAAAGTACGAAATCATACTATAATCCACTTTGCAAGTACGATTTCATACTTATGGAGGTGTAATATGGAAACGAAGATTTGTAGCAGAATTCACCGTATCAATTATCTTAACGCCGAGTTAGATGCCCTCTATCATCATGCATCTTTGAAATTAGGCCTTACGGATAGTGCTTCCATCGTGCTTTATACCATCTACGACAACGGCGAGGATTGTCTGCTCAGTGATATTTACAAGCAATCCGGCGTAAGCAAGCAGACGGTGAACTCCGCCATACGCAATTTAGAAAAGAAACACATTATCTATTTGGAGCAGCACTCCGGCAGGGCGAAAAAAGTTGTTCTTACCGATGCCGGAAAGGAATATGTGCAAAAAACAACAGCCCGGTTATTTGATGCGGAAGCTGCCGCTTTTGCGTCTTGGACGGAAGAAGAAATCAACACTCATATCGGATTTATGGAAAAGTATATCGATTCGTTTCGTGAGCAAGTTGAAAAGCTATAACAATGCAGCATATCATAGCTGCCACAGACAAGTCATTGGGAGGATTTATGATATTACAGGCATTCGCTGTCACAAGAGATTTTAGCGATATTGAAAAGGTTGCTCTCTTGGCAAAAGAGGCTTTTCCGCCGGAAGAATATCTCTCACCGGATACCATGATCGAAATGTCAAAGGAAGATGATTTTGATTTCTGGGCACTTTACGATGAAGACATCTTTGTTGGATTCATGGCGGTAAAAACACACAAAAATATGTCTTATTTATTCTTTCTTGCCATTGATCCTTCGTTGCGATCCAAAGGGTATGGCAGCCGTGCTGTCGAAACCTTAAAGGTTCTATATGAAGGCTATGAGCAGGTAGTGGATTTTGAAATGCTGGACGAAACAGCGTCAAACAATGAGCAGCGTCAAAAGCGCCGTTTATTTTATCTCCGCAACGCTTATTACCCAACAGGATATGGGCTTTCTTACCGGGGCGTAACCTATGAGATCATGTGTTCAGAAACAGATTTTGAAATCGATCACTTTCGGGAACTGATGTCAACCATTACGCTTGATAGCTTCAATCCCCGATATTTTAGGATTTAGGAGTAAAACAGATGAAAATTATAACGATAAGCCGTGAGTTTGGCAGCGGCGGGAGAGAACTTGGAAAACGCCTTTCCGATAGGATGGGCTTTGATTATTACGATAATGAAATCATTACCGCTATTGCTCAAAACAGCGGTAATGATAGTGAATATGTTGAAAAAGTATTGAACAATCACGGTTGGCAAAACTTTCCGGTAACGTTTCGCTCAACATTCTGTACGCTGCCCTATTTGCAGGCAAACAAGGTAGATCTTCTGCTTGAACAAAAGAAGGTGATTGAGGGAATCGCCGCACTTGGAAAGGATTGCATTATCGTGGGCAGGAACGCAGATGTTTTATTAGATCAATATCACCCCTTTAATATTTTTGTGTGCGCCCGGATGGACGCAAAGGTCAGGCGCTGTATGGAGCGTGCTGGAAAAGACGAAAATCTGTCAAAAAAAGAACTGCTTCATAAAATAAAGCAAGTTGACAAAGTGCGCTCACGGACAAGAGAAATACTTACTTCCTCTGCATGGGGACAACGAGACGCATATCATTTGATTATCAATACAAGCGATTGGAGCATAAAAGAATTAACACCGGCTGTTGCTGATTTTGCGGCACGGTGGTTTGGGGAAAAATTATGAGGATACAACTTTCAGATCATTTCACTTACGGTAAACTGATACGCTTTACCATGCCGTCTATCGCCATGATGATATTTACCTCTATTTATGGCGTAGTTGACGGCTTCTTTGTATCAAACTTTGCGGGCAAAACGCCTTTTTCGGCGGTTAATCTCATTATGCCGTTTTTGATGATTGTAGCAACTGTCGGCTTCATGTTTGGCACGGGTGGTACGGCTCTAGTTGCCAAAATTTTTGGCGAAGGAGACAAGGAAAAAGCAAATCAAATTTTTTCGCTTTTCGTTTATGTTTCCTTTGTTTTAGGCGTGATTTTTGCGATATTAGGCATTGTTTTCATCCGTCCGATATCTGCATTGCTGGGCGCAGAGGGCGAACTGTTGGAAAACTGCGTTGTTTACGCCCGAATTATTCTTGCCGCTCTGCCTTTTTATGTGTTGCAGCTTTTATTTCAAAGTTTTTTCCCGGCCGCTGAAAAACCGCAGCTTGGCCTTGCGGTAACAATTTCCGCAGGCGTTACAAATATGATTCTTGACGCTGTGCTGGTTATTTTGCTACCGCAGGAATATAAGCTCGCCGGTGCGGCGATTGCTACTGCCATGAGCCAGTTTGTCGGCGGCATCGTTCCGCTTTTCTACTTCTTCCGAAAAAACAACAGCATTTTGCGGCTGGGGAAAACGACTTTTGACGGAAAAGCAATTCTTAAAGCCTGCACAAATGGTTCCTCGGAGTTTATGAGCAATGTTTCTATGAGCGTTGTGGGTATGCTTTATAATATCCAGCTTTTGAAATATGCCGGGGAAAACGGTGTTGCCGCATACGGTGTGATGATGTATGTGAGCATGATTTTTTCCGCAGCTTTCATTGGATATTCCATTGGTGTGGCTCCTGTCATCAGCTACCACAACGGTGCGCAAAATTATAAGGAGTCTAAGGGGCTGCTTCGTCAGAGTTTAATTATGATTGGTATTTTCGGTGTTGGCATGGTTGCCGCAGCGGAACTATCGGCGCGGCCGCTTTCAAACATCTTCGTTGGATATGATGCAGAGCTTATGAATCTGACTGTATCGGGGTTCAAAATATTTGCTCTATCTTTCGTATTCATGGGCTTTGCTATTTTCAGTTCAGGTTTCTTTACCGCACTCAATGACGGTTTGACTTCCGCATTGATTTCGTTTCTGCGGACATTGGTCTTTCAAATAGCCGCTGTTTTGCTTCTGCCGCTCATTTTGGGGATTAACGGCATTTGGATTTCAATCGTAGTTGCAGAAGTTATGGCGGCTGCAATTTCTGCGGTATTTCTTGTAGTGAAGCAAAAGAAATATCACTATTGAGAATGCAGCTAAGTCAAAAGGTGATAGTGAAATGTGTGAAAAGTGGGTTTTGTGCCCCGTTTGTGGAGGTAAGACAAGACTAAAAATTCGAGAAGATACCGTTTTGAAAAACTTCCCCATGTTTTGCCCTAAATGCAAATAGGAAACGCTGATAGAAGCGGAGAACTTGAAAATAACCGTTATAAAGAAGCAGGAAATCTAATCTCTATATGTATGCCGCCGTGTATGGGTAACACCATAGCGGCGGTTTTTCTTTGTTAGGGCAGGGCCTGCTTTAGCTTACAGTAAAAAACTCCGATGTTACAATAGTGTTGGTTCGCCAATCACACTAAAAACAAAGGAGGTATCCATATAAATAATAATAGTTTATCACATACAAAAGTACAGTTTACAAGGGACTACACAGAGTAACGGTCTGACGGGTGGTGTG
>CAZBUW010000060.1:0-19010 GCA_964495195.1 uncultured Roseburia sp. | reverse complement strand
CCATCCAGTGGTACTCATCGGCAAAGCAGCCGCCCGGCCAGCGGAGCACCGGAACTTTGAGCTCTTTGAGCGCTTCGACTACATCCGTACGCATACCGTTCACATTCGGAATCTCGGACTTCTCTCCGACGTAGATTCCCTCATAGATACATCTTCCAAGGTGCTCTGAAAAATGTCCGTAAATCTCCGGGTTGATGGTTCCCTCTTTTTTCTTCTCATTCACATATAAATTTGCCATATCTGCTTCCTTTCTATCACTAATCCTCATATGAAAAAACCGGTCTGCCCGACTCATCCCAGCCAAACTTCATCAGCATGGCATGGCGGTTCGGATTGTAGAGCGGATTGCCGACAATCTCGGACTCCGTTCTCGCATGGTAGACTAAAATATCGTTTCCGTCCTCATCCCGGGTAAAAGAGTTGTGCCCCGGCCCGTAGATTCCGCGTTCACGGCTGGAGGCGAGCACCGGATAGCGCTCTTTTTTCCAGGACAGCGGATCTAACAAATCCGTGCCCTCATCCGCCGTCAGCATCCCCATGCAGTAGCACGCCCCGGTTTCACTCGCCGAGTATGTCAGGAAAATCTTCCCCCCATGGTGAACGACCGCCGGCCCCTCGTTAACCCAGAAACCGATTCTCTCCCAGTCGTAATCCGGCGTGGTGAGCAGAACCTGCACCGTGGACAGTTCATATCCGGACTTCATTTTTGCTATGTAAAGATTGGAAATCTGGGAGCCGACCCCCACTTTCTCCGCCCACACATAAAAATACTCTCCCCCGTTCTCAAAGACGGTTCCATCCAGAGAGAACGCCTCAAAGGAAAATTCATCCCCCTCGGCCCTTCTCATCTTGCCGATTTCTTTCCACTCGTCCTTCATCGGGTCATCCCCCTGGCACTCCAACACATACGGGCGGATGTTCCAGACATCCTCCTTCTCGCCCCCTGCAAAATAGATGTACCATTTTCCAAAGACATAGTGGAGTTCCGGTGCCCAGATATGCTCGCTCATCGGACCGCTCTCATGTTTTTTCCAGATGACTTTCTCCTCAGCCTGCGGAAGTTCCGCTAACGTCCCCGCACTCCGAAGCGCGATACAATCGTACGCCGGAACAGATGCCGTAAAATAGTACGTTCCGTCTGTGTGCCTATATACATACGGGTCTGCCCTCTGTAGAATCCAGGGTTCATTAAATTTTAACTCTTTCTGCATAATGGTTTGCCTCCCCTTTTTTTCTAACTATTATAAAATAGTTTATATTTTTCTAAAATATTTCCCATAAAGAAAAAATGTAAATCCATTTACATGATGTCGGGGTCAAAAGGGGCTGATGAAAATTTGAATTGTCATATTGCACAAAATGGTTTTTGCATTTGTGACTTAATGAAGGATATTAGATTTTCTTAATGTTTTGTATGTACCCAGCAACTCAGCAACAGGATGTTGCTGAGAGCCCTCGCTGAGCCATGGATGGCGAATCTTGGGCGATTGCGGTCGTAGCTAAAATTTATGACAAAACATTTAGAAAATCTTATATCCGTAATTCGGAACAAACGAAAAAATTATTTTGTGCAATATGACAAACACAACTTGTATCAGCCCCTTTTGACCCCAACATCATTTACATTCTTTCCTCATGGGAAATACGGATTCCGGCGGTGCCGGTCTCCGCATCTCCACAACCTATTCGATTTCTGAATATCTTATTGTTCTACTTCTGGATATCTAAGCAGCTTCCGTCCACTGTGAGGCAGAAGTATAAGTCTCCTGACACCTCGATTCCTGCATATTTCTGCTGATAAGTCTCCCCCGAAGCTGTTGTCACATCGCAGACAACATCAGCGGTATCCCCGTTGTTTGTCACAGATACGACAACGGTTGCGCCCTGCATATCCTCGATGAAGGAATCCCAGTTCCAGTTGCTCTCCAATGTCCAGCCGAGTTCATCTGCGTTGTCAAGTGTATTCTTCTCGCCTGACCAGCCATAGTTATCGGCACGGACAACGCCGTATTCCACATAATCCGCATTGTCATCTGCCGAGTGCGCATCCGCCACATTCTGAAGAATAACTACAAAGTTATTCCAGTTGGCAGCTTCGCTTCCGTGATAGTTCACAAATGTCTTAGAAACGGTCTCGCCCTCTGCCACTTCCCAGGTGTCACTGTGAGCTCCCCAGAATGCGGTTGAGCAGTCTGTTGCTCCGACTGCTGTTCCGGTCACTGTAACCTCTGCAGCTTCCGCGCTTTCATCCTCTGCCGGCGCTGCTGTCTCCGCGGAGGCATCTCCCAACAGGAAGAGGGAAGCAACCTGTCCCGGTGTCAACGCACTGTCATAGACATACAGATCATCCACATAGCCTTTGAATACAGTATCCCAGTAGTTGATTCCGAACAGGGATTCAAATTCTTTGTCGCCTGGTTTCATAATGTTTGGAGCTAAAGTAGCATCCCATGTATACTCGAAGTAGCTTCCGTTTGTGTAGTTGTCCTGAGAATCGTACATCTTCACACCGTTTACATAGAACTGGGCGCCTGCTGTCGTAGCTCCGGTAGAGCCCTTCTGCTCTTCTCCGGTACATACGATTGTAACCATGCACCACTCCTGTTTTCCGTGAATTTCGTTGTCGAACGCATACATCCATGGCCAGCAGTCTGTTCCGTCTTCCGCGTCGGATGCCTCGTTACGGCTCCATACGATCGGGAAGATTTTTGCAGAGTCGGCACCCCACTCGGACTGTGTCACATTCAGCCATGTGACGTCATTGTCTGCGTCCGCCGCTTTTCCCATATCATATCCCATCTGTAACGTTGGCCCGAATGTGGAAAGTCTGTCGGCGTTCATCCAGAAGGATATGGTGTAAGCATCCGTGTTGGTTGCCTCCAATCCGAGGTCAAGGCCAAAACTTCCATCTAAATACAAAGCGTTTCCGACAGGGCCTGCGGAATAGGTGAGTGCTGCGTCAGCAGCCTCTGCAAGGCCGAAGGTTGCGCCATCGTTGTCTCCGACATCCTCCACCTGTGTCACTGCAACATATCCTTCGTCCTCTTCCCCATCGAAGGTGATGTGTGCAAATGCCTCCGCCGGCAGTTCCTCCGGGTCAGCCATCTCTGCCACAGGAGCCGTTGTCTCCTCTTTTTCTGTGTCCTCTGACACCGCTTCGGTCTCCGGCACAGAATTCTCTTCTTTTGTCTCTTTCTCACCGCCGCAGCCGGTCATCATGGTTGCCGTCATCGCTACACATAAGAGTGCTGATAAAACCTTCTTTTTCATCCTTCTTCCTCCTTAAAAAAGTCTAATCTATGATATTGCAAATCTGCGAATATCCCCAATACATTTTTCTGTAACAGTTCAGCTATCGCTGCCTTTGCGAATGGCGCGGACTGAACTGTTACATTTTTCTTACTGATTATCCGTCATCATCTGCTCATAAGTGGCAATCTCATCCTCGGACAAAATGTTGTATCCGTCCGCTCCGAAGTAATCTAACATTGCTTTTGCATGGTAGTAGTTCGCCTTCATCGTTGCCTCTGTCGCATAGTCTGCCGCCTGAGCGGTTCCCTTGTCACAAAGGTCATGGATGCCAATGCTGTTGAAGTACTCATCACAGAAATTCCAGTAACCTGCGATAGAAGTCCAGCCGTAGGAGATTGGCTGCATACAGCTTGCGAAATAATTCTCCCAGTATCCTCTGTGAGTGTCGTCCATACCCGCGCAGTACATATCAATGTAGGCATCCCACACTTCTTCGTCCTTTGTGATTGGTGCCGGCATTACGTCATATTTGAGTGCAAGCCCGGAAGCGTTTGTGATGGACTCGTCATTGTAAGCCTCGATTCTCGTCTTCCAGCCGTCCACACCGAAGCTCATGAATTTTAACAGCTCGTAGGCTTCTCTCGGGTATTGGCAGGAGGTTGTCACTCCGCCGTAGTCGATGGTTGCGATTGTGTGGTGGTCCGCAGAAGCGTCCTCCGCGCTGACTGCCGGCACTACATAAGGCACAATGTCCAAATCATACTGATCGTAAGCTTCTGTCGCCCAAGTTCCCTGGTAGGTCCAGAATGCCTCGGTGAAGAGTGCTACATGTCCCGAGGAACCGCACCATCCTTCCCAATCGCCGTACCAGTCTTCCATCTCCTGTGTCTCTGTGACAGGAGCGATGTATCCGCCGAGTTTTAAGTTGGAGAATTCCTGCTCCCCGACTGCCCATACGCCGAGGTCGAAGTCCGTTCCGTCGAATCCGAACTCACCGACGATGTCCTGACTTGCCGCAATTCCGTAGTAGGAATCCAATCTGTTGTAGTAACCGCATCCATAATAAGCCATTCCGTCCGGGGAATCCAAAACGGTGCAGTCTTTAATCAGCTGAATCATCTGATCCCATGTCCAGTCTGCGCTCGGCGCTTCCACGTTCAACGTCTCCAACACGTTGAGATCCACATACATAACGCCCGGGAAAAATTTTACCGGAACGGCAAATCTTCCGCTTGTGTTGAATGTTCCAAGCCCTGCACTGTTGATTGTATCCGCAAGGTTTTTTGTCTCCGGGTCTGAGTTATAGTAGCCGGAAATATCAGACAACAAAAAGTTGCTCAGCGCAAAATCGGCGTCCGAGTACATGATGACGTCCGGCGTCTCGTTATTGTTCACCAATGTGAGCAGGGTATCGTCATAGGTCGATACATTCTCATAGACCGCATTGACCGTGATATTCGGATACAGCTCCATAAATCTGTCTGCCAGATACTGTACCGTCTCATCCTGATCAAAATGGAAATAGGTCAGTGTAATGTCGTCTGTTGTCAAATCTGTTGCCTTGTTGTAGGTGATGCCGTTGATCTCGACCTGCTCTGTCTCTCCCGACACGGTTGCCGCGCTGTCACCGGCCGCCCCACCGCCGGAACTTCCACATGCAGTAAGTCCTAACACCATGGACAAAACGAGCATACCTGAAACAATTCTCTTTTTCATGTTATTTCCTCCTTCTTACCTCTGGGATGTCACTTTTAAAACCCCATCCATTACTTTTTTCTCGCCGGACACGCAAGCGTGTTCTTCTCGCTTGCGCTCATTATATCACACTTTTAATTTTATTTGTATAGGTTTTTGTAAAATATTAAAGACTTTTTTAAAATATATCTGTTTTTCACAATTATATTGACGGTATAATGCGGTTTTAGCATTTTGTTTTTGTGCAATTTTACAGACAGTGCTATGTTTTTATTAAATTTGTTTATTTTTAACAAAATAATATCATTCCGATTCGATGAGAAGAGCCCCGCTCACTTTCCGCTTGCGGGGCTCGCCATTCTTATTCCGTTTCTCAATTATTCTCCCGTGATACCGGTGCGGTCGACACTCTCTACAAAGTAGCGCTGCAACACCAGATACATCAGAAGCAGCGGCAGGATGCTCAGCATCGTACCCGCCATGTTGATGGACTCATTGATGCTCGTAGCCGTCGAAGCGGTTGTCGCATACGCAGAATAGTTCGATGCGAAGTTGTCAAGCTGGATGACGAGCGAAGTCCAACCCGAAGTCGTCATGACTCCGTGTACATAGAGCTCCGTCAGGTAGGACTCGTTCCAATACCAGACGAACGAGAACAGGGTCACTGTGATGATTGCCGGAACCGCGGACGGAACCGCAATCATGACAAAGGATTTCAGGTAGCCCGCTCCGTCAATCTGCGCAGCCTCAATCAGAACCTTAGGCACCTGTTTGAAAAACTGATAGAAAATCAGGATGTAGATTGGTCCGTTGATTCCGAGTGCAGTGATTGCCGGCAGAATAAAAGACCAGAGCGTTCCCAGAATCCCCATGTTTGAATACAGCACATAGGTCGGAATCATGGTAATCTGACTCGGCAGGATGAAGGAAAAGATGATGATTCCAAGTATAATCTTTTTCCCCGGAAATTCAAACCGCGCCAGACCGTATCCGACAACAGAGCAGGAGATTACGTTGCAGATTGTAGGAACGCCCGCGATGATGATACTCTGCCCCAAGGATTTCCAGAAGTCCATACTCTGCGCCGCCTGGATATAATTTGATATGGTAGCGCTGCTCGGAATCCAGTTGATGGAGGAATCGAGCAGGTCGTCTAAGGACATAAAACTGTTGCTGATCATATAGATGACCGGATAGAGATAGATGAACCCGATACAGATCAAAAGTGCGTAGATGAAGAACATTTTGATAAAGCCTTCTTTTTCTTTTGAGCCAAGGAGAAACTTGCGCACTTTTTCTTTTGTCCACGGATTGCCCTCTTTTGCTGCGCCGCGGTCAATAGTCGCCGCTGCCGTCATAGGTCGAGTATTTCCGTTTCTTTCTTGCCTTCTCAATTTTCTTCGCATTTCTCGCACTTCTCCTTTCTATTTTCTTTACCATTCTCTTCTCTTTTTTCATCGCCTTCTTCGCCTTCTTGACCTGACGCTCATAGACATCCTTGCGCGCCATCAGAAGCCCTGCAAAGAGTGCGACGATAAGCACCACGACAAGCGAGTACAGCCACGCCATCGCGGAGGCGTATCCGTAGCCTTTCTCCTTCGTCCCCGAGAACATCGCCGCCTGAATCAGATTGATAATCTCGTTCTGCTCATTTCCCGAGATGAATACCACGGTGTAGACACAGTTGAGCAGAATCATCGGTTTGATGGTCGGCAGCGTGATTTTCCAAAAGCACTCCCAGCCGGAACCGCCGTCGATTTTTGCAGCCTCATACATCGAGCGGTCAATTTTTTGCAGCCCGGACAGGAAGATCAAAATCTGCACGCCCGAGTACCAGAGCACTGTAATCATGTTCTCGAACAGGTCGGAGATTGGTTCTGCCAGCCTGTGCGGCAGAAAACTATCAATCGCCGTCGCAATCGCCTGCGTGTCGATGGAAGAGATTGTCGCCGCCCCCTGCTCGGTCAGCATTCCCATGACCGGCCCGCTCACGATGATGACCGGAAGGAAGAATATCAGGCGGAAGAATCCGCGGCATTTGATGTTCTGGTTAATCATCATGGCGATAATCAATGCAAATACAACTATAATTGGAACCGAGATGATTGTCGAGGTCAGATAGTCGATCAACTGCGTCGGAAAGTCCGCATCCGACAATAAAATCTGGGTGAAATTTCCGTAGCCCACAAACGTAAAGTTTTTTCCGAGCGGTGTAATTCTGATGTTGTTGAGCGCATACCAAAACGAGGTAATCAACGGGTAGAACAGGAACGCACAGGCTCCCACAATCCACGGCGAGACAAACAGTAATCCGGCGATTGCTTCCCTCTTGGCAAGGCGTCCCGGTTTGACGCGCTTTCTGTTTTTCTTTTCCTGCTTAGTCATTTTACTCATCTGCTTCACCTACCTTATAGGACATTGCCTCAACGGTCAATCCGCCCACGTCTGCATCTTTGTCTGTATAGTTCACATAGATGACGGTTCCATTGTCGTAAGTCACCGCCGTCACACCGTTATCCATCTTTTCATGGTCGATGATAAACGCCCCGTCGACCGCCTGCGCCACCTCGCGGAGCGCTGCATCATACTCCACGACCGTATCGCGGTAGGTGCCATACTCCGTACTGTACAAGTCCGAAGAATTGGTGTAAATCAAGTCGGATGAATTCTCATACGTCAAGTAGAAGGACGGATAAACACCGGATTCCACCATCTGCAAAAAGAACTCCGTCTTGTTTGCCTCAAAGTTGACATAATCCGAATACATCGGAAGGATTCCCTTGAGCACCATGGAGAGGAATGGCACCTCCTCATCGATATACATATAGTCGGATGACCCGAGCGGCATATCTAAAAATGCGTCTGTGTAATTCCACAGATAGGAAAATGGCTGCTCTAAAATCAAATCCGTGTCCTCGTCCACTGCTGCGATTGTACCAAGGTAGCTTTCTAAGCAGTCGCTTCTGGAGTAGAACTCTCCCTTGTAGCTGTAGGAGAAGAGCTTGTCGGTAATCCCGGATAAAGCGAGCCCTGACACTCCCTTCGCCGTGTAGGAATCCGTAAATTTTTCAACTATATCCGTCGTTCTTGCCGGAGTCAGATACAAAAATGTATCGTACACCTGCTCGTGCAATTCTTCTTTGAATGTGCGCTTATTCACCTTCTTTACCACATTAAACAGTGTGTTCGAGGTGTCCTCGTTCGCTCTGAGCGCATCATTGTACAGATAGATTTTGTAGTTGTTCTCTGCGGAGGAGTTAATCAGATCCGTCAGCGCAGCGGTTCCTCCGATGTGGCTGTCCGCCTTGTACTTTGTGATTGGCACGTTGTAGATGCCGCCCTTCTGCCATCCCTTGTAGACAGTCAGAAGGCTCTCCACCCCGGCGCTTTGCAGGTCGCTGTACATCTCCTCGATGTTGTCGGTGGTCGTCATCGCGACCGCTTTGGTGGAGAAAAGAAACTCCTCGCGGTCACTCCCTAAGAAATCCACCCTCGTGTTGTAGGCGGTATCTTTTGCGGAAACCAATCCATTGTCTAACAGATAGCTCCGGTAGCTGACCGCCATGCCGGAGTAGTCGGCGTCCTCCCCGTCGAGCAGGAGGTAGCGCACCTGCAGATCGCTGTGCAGACGATCCGCCTCGACGTTTGTCACCGTCCCGGAGTTGGAATTGTTGAGCGGCTGCACATAGATATCCCTCAGCAAAAACTTGGCAAAACAGCGGTTGTAGTTGACCATGACTCCGTTCGGATGTGCCTCCACGCTCGCGCGCTCCTCACCGGACTCCACGACCGCAAGATACCCCTGTTTTTCGCCTAAGTGCGTCATACCAAAAATCGGTGCGATAATCTGATTCGCGTCGATGACAGTCTCGTATCTGTCCCAGAGGAGCGTCTTTGTCGCACTGTCTGTGAAACCGGTGTCTTTTCCGTAAATCATCTGCGAAAATCCGGTCGCATATCTCCCCTCTTTGTTGTCGAGATAAATAAGCGCTCCGTTTCCGTCCGGAATCAGCATATACCCGTCCTCCTCGTCCATATGGGTATATCCCATGAACGGGAAGAGGCTGACCGTGGAAATATAGGTTCCCTGTTTTTTCTCCACGATGGATTCGTCCGGAACCTTTACCAGCAGCTCGTCGTCCTCGAGTGAGACCTCCACCGTGAGACCGAACTGATACTCGCTCCAGAAAATCTCAGCGGAGAATCCATGGTCCGTCTTTGTGACATTTATGGTGTTGTCACAGGTGATCATATCCACCTGATATGTATTTGTCGTCCCGACGATGGCGGACAATACGACACCCGATTTCATATAGGCGTTCCAAGAGGTGTTGCTCTCCCCGTCGTCCTTTTCATCGCTGAGCGTCGACTCCAAAAGTTCCCCCGTCTCCTTGTTCTCTAAGATGACGGAAAGTCTCGGCTCGTAGAGATACATTCTGTATGTGTCGCTCTCCGTGATGAGCTCATAATCGTCAATGGTAATCCACTCCGACTGATCCACGGTTCCGACGGCTCCCTCCATCACGACTTCGCCGTCCTCATTAACCGCCTCGCCGTTCGCTTCCGCGCCTTCACCGGCAGCCGGCGCGTCGGACGCTTCCTCTGTCTCCGTCTCACCGGCTGCCTCTGTTGTCTCGCCATCCTCCACCGTCCCGGCCGCTGTCGCAAGCGCGGTCGTGTCAGGAACTGACAATGCAATCATCGCTGCCGCCATAATCAGGGCTAATATTCTCTTTCTTCTAACCGCCAATTCGATACACCACCTCTCCTGCGATTGCACTGATGAACTCAAATACCTGCGCCCACAGTACATAAATGATAAAGATTAACAACGCCAGAATCAATATGGTAAAAACAGTGAGGCAGATAATCTTAAACGTCTCCGCCGCTGTGTAGTTGTTGACCTCCTTGATTCCCAACACCCCGAGCACGATTATCCAGCCGATCATAACGACCTGTGCTAACGTAATCAAAAACTGCTCGTTGCTTGTAACTACATGTGACAATATAAAAATCAACGGTGTGATGAACAGGTACGGTGTCAGGCTGTATGTAAAATACGTGTAGATTTTTTTCACCGTTCCCTCGCCATCGTTGATGGTACAAACCAGATAATTGCAGACCGTGATGGTCACAGTCACAATCAGTATCATTCCGATATCGGAGAAAATCTCATATCTGCCTTCGCGGATCGTCTTCTGCAAAAAGCCGCACAGATATTTGTTGATGATATACTCCGCGGCAAAAATGACCACCAGAATCGTCGGCGCCAGCCATGACGCTCTTCCCTCTCTTGCAATTCCATAGGAGCCGTCAACCGGATGCTTCATATAATATTTTGCATAGAACAGATTCGACACCAGTTTATTCTGCTTCAAGCGGTTCATCTTCTCCCTCGGCACCGCAAGGATATTCTTTTTGCGGTCCAGCGATCTGACGATTTTCCATACTGCGTAGATTGCCACGATGATAAAAATCGCCGGCACAATGTTTCGCTTAATCCACTTGTTTCGAATCTCCCAGAATGCGTCGGAGTATCCCTCGTAATCCTTTGCGAGCTTGGCGTATTTTAAAGCCATCTCGTAATTTTCCTCCTGAAAGTAAGCTCTTCCCATCGCCTTGTTCGCGTAGTCAAACATACTATTCATCTCAAGAACTTTCGTCAGCGGCTCCTTACTCTCGGTGTAGCGTCCCTTTGCGTAGAGGTTTAACGCCTCGTGCAGAAGGTCTGTGAACTCGGTCGGCTCATACACCTGAATCTGGCATTTGTCGGAATCTAAGATGTAAATGCGGTCCTGACTGTCCACGGAGATTGCCGCTGCCAACGTGGAGAGTCCGACACGCTGCGTACCGTCGTCAAGTCCGCCGAACACATAGAGAATCTCTCCCTCGTTGCTATACTCGTAAATGTATCCCTGCTGGTCTACCACAAACACATTGTCGTGGTTTCCGGCGCAGACCGCCGCCGGAATGTCCGCATAACCCGAGTTATCAATCAGGTTGACGCCTGCGATATTCAGGCGTTTCAGCGTCTGCTCCTCATCTCCCCTTGTCACCGTGTAGATGAGTCCTTTTTCATCAATCGCTAGATTTGTCGGCGTCGACGGAATATTGCTGACCATCTTCGCCCTCTGCTCATCGGTCAGAATCGCGCGGTAAATGATCGTCCGAAGGCTCGTCGACGCGTAGTTCGTACCGAAATATCCTAAAAATGTTCCGCCGTCGGTCGGAGAAATCTCCACGATACCGTTCGTGTTTGACTCACAGATGATGTACATGATTCCGGCGTCGTTCACGACAACCTTGATTGGCAGAAAACTGAGCGAATCTCCATATAGCGGACTGTCCGGTTTTGTATAGGTATTGAGCACGGTGCCTTTTTCATCAAACTCAAAGACGGCCTGTGCATCGCGATCCGCCACATAGATGTGTTTTTCGTCCGTGACATAGACGCCCATCGGTGTTACGAGGGTTCCCTCTCCGATTGTGCGAACGAGCTCCCCTTCCATATTTCCAACTACAACTCTCGCATTTCCCGTGTCCGCCACATAAATCTCTCCGTCATCTGTGACAAAGATGTCGCTCGGACCACTTAAGGATTCCTCACCGAACTTGGTGATGGTCTCATATGCCAGATAAGCTGTCTGTGTTTCCAAAATCGAACCGTAACCGTCGACGGTATAGGTCTTGTATGGTGTTTCTGCATTGACAACCTGACCCATTCCGGTCACCAGGACAAGTGCAATCAGGAACACGGCTGCTAATCTTACCCCTACTTTTCCTTTTTTCATCATTGCTTTCCTTCTCCTGTTTATTTGATACCTGAATTTGCCATCGTGTTCATAACGCTGTTCTGGACGATGATAAAGAAGATCAGGTTCGGCACGAACATAATCAGCGTCGCCGCCGCCGCAATCCCCTGTCCCGATACCGTGTTATTCACATTGACCAGCGAATTCATGTAAAATGTCAACGTCTTCATGCTGTCATCGTTGATAAAGTAATTCGAGGTCTCCATGTTCGTCCACACCTGCTGGAACACCAGGATTGCCGCTGTCGCAATCGCCGGTTTCATCATCGGAATAATCACTTTCCGATATACCTGAAAATCGGTTGCACCGTCCATGTATGCCGCCTCAATCAGCGAATCCGGTATCTGTTCCACGAACTGTTTTACCAGAAAAAGTGCGACCGGCATGGCGACAAGCGGAAGGACATGCGCCCAGACCGTATCGATAAGCCCCATCTTGCAGATGACTAAGTATCTCGGAATCAGTACCGCCGTCGCCACAAACATGATGGCGAGCTGATTGATCTGCAGCATCAGGTTTCTTCCCTTGAATTTTAACTTTGCCAGCGCAAACGCCGCGCAGGTCGTAAACAAAAGGGACAGGCCGACCGTCAGGATTGTGACAATGATACTGTTGAACACATAACGGCTGAGCGGTACTCCTGCCGTCCGGCTGAACTTAATCAGCTTTGTGAAATTTTCCAGCGTCGCGTCCCGGACAAAGAATGTCGGCGGGAATGCGAACAATTCGTCCATCGGCTTGAACGCGTGGTTCGCGATGAACACGAGCGGCAGCGCCATAAAGATTACAAGCGGTAATATTATGAGAATGATCTTCAACTGGCTTCGCTCAAACTTCTGTGGATTGATTCTTTTTCCTCTATATGCCATTTTCGCCTTCCCCCTTCTAATCCTTCTCTGTCAGCAGGCTGTTTGCCGCCTTCGAGAAAAGCTGTACAATCAAGAGCAGCACAACCGATACCGCAGCCGCGTAACCCATCTCGTAGCGCAGGAAACCATAATCTTCTATATGGTTTACGATGAGCTGTGCCGCGTAGCCCGGTGAAGGGTTGCCGGTCAGCAGCGTAGACACGAGACCGTTCTGGAACGCCCCCACAATCGCCATAACCGCTGCGAACAGCATCTGCGGCTTCATCTGTGGAATCGTCACATAAATCATCTCCTGAAAACGGTTCTTAACCCCATCGATGGCCGCCGCCTCGTAGAGCGACTCGTCGGAGTTTAAAATACCGGCAATCATGGAGAGGAAACCGATTCCCATGGACGACCACAGACCGATGATGATTACAATCGGCAGCAGATAGTCCGTGCTCACTAACCAGATAATCGGTTCATTGATAATTCCAAGGTTCATCAGCCAGCTGTTCAAAAGTCCTGTCTGGTCCCCGGAAAAGATGACCTTCCACAATACCGTCATCGCAACACCGGTCGTCATACTCGGCGAGTACAGAATCAATGCAAAAATGGTTCGCGGCAGCTTTGTCAGGTTGCAGAGCGCCCACGCCAGCAGGAAGGAGAGGAGATATCCCCCGATTCCAACTACAACTGCATATACAACTGTATTCGGCAGTACATACTGCATAAAGACTTCATCGCTCGTCAGCAGGGTGATGTAATTTAAAAATCCCACCCAGGACGGCCACTCGATCGCATTGAAGTTCGTGAAGGACAAAACGACCGCCAACAGAACCGGCACCAAGATAAAAATGATAAAAATCAATGCGTAGGGAGCCATAAAGAAATAGCCATTTCTATTGTTCTCTCTCTTTGCAATCTTGTTTTTTGGCTTTTTACTCATTTTCTTTTTTCACCCCCGCTCCCTATTCTTCGTCCGTCCGGCCCAAAAGCTCGCGAACGGTATCTATCGTCGGTATTTTATATTCCTCAATGACATTTCCCTCGTCGTCGGTATATCCGAACTCCTCAAGTTTGCGCGCAAACTCACGGTTGATCGTCTTGACCGCCTCATCGATTCGGGTCTGCTCATTGTCACCGTTTACGACAATGTCGTTAAACGCATTGCTCATCTCGCGCTCTAACAGATATGTTCCCGGCACACGCGCGATATCTACCACATTCGCCGCCGTCTCCATGATGACCTCGCGGTCTGCGGAATCCCACGGCAGTTGTCCGAACGCCTCCATATTCGCCGTGGACCACATGTACTCATCGCCGTATGTAATCTGAAGCGTCTGTCCGAACTCCGCCTGTACTTCGGTGGACGACCACCATTTCACGAACTCCCACGCTTTTTCCTCCCGCTCGGAGTCGCTCTTAAAGATGACACTGCTCTCCGCGCATCCGCAGGTCGAGCGGTCGATGCTTCCGTCCTCCTGCACGGTTCCCGGAATCAACGCGATGTTCCATGAGCTCGAGAGCTCCGGCGCCGCGTTCGTCAGGAGATTGTATGTCGCAAAATCCGCAATTCCTATCGGCAGGTCTCCGTTTCTGAAATGCTGATAAAAATTGTCGACGTTGACGTCTAAGTCGTAAATGGTAAACAGATCCGTCAGCTCCGTAAATCCGTCCACGGAAGCCTCGCTTCCGAGCGCCGTTCCCAAATCCGCCGTGTCGTAGTAGAGGGAACCTCCGTTTTGCATAATAATCGGTGTGGTTCCGTGGAAGTTGCGCAATTGCAGCATTCCGGCTGTCGGATAGTAGAAATTGAGTCCCCTCATCTGCAGCTCCGGCAGCATATCGATAACATCATCCATCGTCTCCGGAACTTCAAGTCCGAGTTTTTCCAACACGTCGCTTCTATAATAAAGTACCCAGAAATTCATGGTCTCCGGCATCGCATAAACGCTGTCGCCGATGGTTCCCGTCATGAAAAATCCGCTCTCGTAAGGCTCCGCCGCCTCCTTGAAATCCCCGAACTGCGTCATGTCGACGAGCGTCCCTCTGATTGCGAGCTCATACGGTATCGTGTAGTTGATACCGGTCGCCACATCCGGCGCGTTTCCGGAGGAGTTCGACAGCACGAGTTTGTACTGATCCGGCATGATACTGATGTCGACCTCGATTCCGGTCTCCGGTGTGAAGGACTCGTCAATCATCTTCTGCATAATCTGCACATACTGGCTGGAGCGGTTCACCCACACCTGCAGGTGCTCCGGGTCCGTGTTGCTGGTCGAGTACGCCTGCTCCGTGAAGGAGGAGACGAAACGCTTGATATTCATCCACGCCGATGTAACTATGTTTGGCTTGGCAGGAAGCTTCGCATCCTCCTGATACAGGTAGATGCGGTCGATTGCAAGATTGTTTTCAATCAAATTGTCAATCGTAGTCGCCAGATAGTGATTGACAGAGTTCATGCTCGTCGACAGTTCCCCGATTCGATACGGAATCTCATCCGGGTTCTCCGCCAGACTGACTAACTGCTCCGCCGCAATCAGCATGGAAGACATGACAGCGACCGTCTTATCGCTCTCGCTGTACACTAAGCAGCTCTCCTCAAGCGCATAGAGCTGGTCGGCGTAATCGTAGAGCGTATCCTCGAGGTCCGGTATGTAGCGGGAAAGTTTTAAGTCACGGTATTTGTCTGAGTTTGTTCCTGCAACTTTCGTAATCTCTAACGCTAAATCGTTGACACCCGACATAATCTCTTCAATCTCCTCGAGCACCTCACAGATTGGATCCATGCTGATCTGGTAGGAGAGCGTATGTGTTCCCTTCTCCAGATAGACACTCAGCGGGTTTCCCTCCTCATCCGTAAAGGAGGCTGTCTTATATTTTGTGGTGTAAGCCACTCCGTAATTTTCGAATGCCGTATTCGGAATCTCCCCGTCGACTTTCACATTCAAAAACACGTCAAAATCCGTTTTATCTGACTGTCTGTAGTTCATCGCCAGATAGTAATAACCCGCTTCCTCCACCTCGAACTCGTAGGTAATCTCCTGACCTGCCGCATTGAAGGAATCGGAATCGAGCGTATTGAGCACCGTGTCCGACACCTCGTAAGGCTCTAAGCTTGTGTCGTACTCTGCCACGCCGTGGATGGAAGAGTCGTTCGTGCAGGTGTAATCCTCACCCTGAATCTCAATCATCGCATCACCCGGCGCCGCTTCGCTCCCGGTGTATGCCGCAACCTCATACGGCTTGACGAGCGTGACATTTCCAAGCAAAAATGTTCCCTCATCCACGCTCAGCGTCACTTCATGCCCGCCCGCGGTAAGTTCGACTGCAAGCGGCGACCCGTGTCGGTAGGAGGAGTCCATCAGGTACTTTGTCTCCCACTGGATTGCCTTGTCCGGCACTGCCACGACCTCGTTGTCATAACGGTCGAGCACCGGTTCTCCGTTGGCGAGCCACGTCGTCTCAAATTCCAAGTTCCTGCACTCGTAGAACGGATATGCTCCGTCCACCTGCAGTTCCATCGAAACCGGAAGAATCGATTCGTCGTAGGACAGGTAATCGAACATCAGATAGTACTGTCCGTCCTCCGGCACATCCATTACAAATGTCGTTATATCTCCCGTCTTCAGGTCGAGAACTTTCTCATCTCCGGCATACTCCCTCGTCTCCGCTGTGAGCTGCTGCGTGTTTTTTGCCGCCTCGCTCATCCGGCATACGATATCCTCCCCGGTATACTCCGGCAGCGTATAGCCCGCGCTGACCTTCGTGTAGTTGTTGGCAATCCGCTCGCTGACATATTCCGCATCGTAAGTGGATGATTCGGAAGCTGCCTCCTCCTCGTCCGCCCGCACATCGCCGGCATCTATCCCACAGATGCAGAGCGTCGCTGCAAGTCCTAATGCCACTGTTCTAGAAACCCTTTTCCGCATAACCTTGCGCCCCATAGCTTTTCCCTCTCATTTCTTTTTTTCGTTTCTATTGTTTATTTTTTTGTAAATTACTTTAGTTTTTTATATAATACTATGATAATACCGAAAAGTCAATGCTTTGGAGAAAGTTTATAATGAGAGTTGACGTATCTGTAAGCCCGATAATTTAAGGTTTTTGAAAATATTTCACAATTTTCATGGTACAATTTCAGCAAATTTGTACAGATTGAAAAAAAGAAGTTTTCCAGCCTCTGCTGACAGGAAAACTTCTTTTTCTCATTACTCGCGGGAATGGAACTTTTTATAGAGCATTCGAATCAGGTAAGCTATGGATGTCAAAACTGTGAGCACGATTGCAATCCTTACAATCTGCTTGAATGTCACTATCCAGACATTCAGCAGAATCAGTGAGGCAATCAGCAGTACGCCCACCCAGTACCCGAACGCGAGCACCGTCACCACAATCCACAACAGAACACTTTTTACAACATCAAATGCCATCTCTCTTTTGCTTACTTCAAACATCAATACTTCACACCCCAGATACTTTCATCTGACCCGACGGCGGAAAACGTCATAACCGGTGTTCCCGCCTCGTCGTTCATCGCGCAGAAAACTCCGCTGTACTCTTTTTCCCCGCAGGTCATATGTACATAATAACTGTCCTTTGTCATCTCCCATGTTCCCACCTCTCCGGTGGAATCATAGACTTTTCCTCTCTCCGAGAGAACGATTTTGACCGGCTCCGCAATTTTGGCATCAATCGCCGTCCCCTGATTGATCATATAGTACTCGCCGACGACATCCTCTTTGTCGTAGCCGGACACAGAGATAGTCTCGCCGTCCGTCGCATACGGGAGCATGCAGGGCCACCCCTCCTCATTGACGAACATCTGGTGCACGCGCGGCTCGTGGTTCTCACTGCCATTGTCAAATCTGGTATGATAAACCACATACATTTTTCCGTCTTCGGAATCGATGAAGGCGGAATTGTGCCCCGTTGCCATGTACGCCATGGATAGGCTTGGCAGATAATAGTTGCCCGAGAGCTTTAATCCCATGTAGGCATGGTTTCCATTGTCCGCCGCAGGGTACTGTCCGTTCATGTCCACATACTCGCCGTCCACCGTCTCGGAGCGGAACACGCGAATCTGGTAGCCTCCCTCCCTCGTCAGAGCGCCGTAGGAGACAAAGAGATAATAGTATCCGCTCGCCTCATCGTACAGGATATAAGGCCCCTCGATAGACTTGTGTCCTCCGCCGAGCAAACGCTTTCCAAAGTATGCGTCCACATCGTGTTCCGGGTCTGCCTCCGGGTGGATGACCTCCCCGGTCTGCTCGTCAATCTCGATCAAAAAGATGCCGCCGGACCACGAACCATATACCAGCCACATCCTGCCGTCCTCATCATAAAAAACCGTCGGATCGATGGCGTTCGGGTATTCCTCAAAGTTATACTCATCGCCGATTGTCATATAATTTTCCGCCGCGTAATCCTCACTCACATAATCGAGCACATCTGTCTCCCCGATTGTCTCGGATGTAAAGCCGGAATAAATCAGCGCTCCCTGCCATTCATACGGCCCCTCCGGGTTCTCTGACGTCGCGTAGTAGAGATTCGATGCATTCCATGTGGAGGAGGTACAGCCGTACATGTAGTAGAGCCCCTGTGCCTCATTATAGATGACATCCGGCGCCCACACATGACATCCCCCGTCATCCGTCCGGATCAGACTGTCCCCGTCTCCGGCATAGTCAAACGCCGCGATGTCATCCTCATAGATTGCCCCGTAAGTCGGGTTCTTCGGCGTGTAACCGTTTCCGACAGAGGTCCAGTTCCGAAGGTCCTCGCTCTCCGCCGCTGTCATATGCGAACCGAAGATGTAATATTTCCCCTCCGCCTGAAGAATCGACGGGTCATGCACCGACACCCCCGCGGTGATATTTGCCGTCTCAATCCCGTCGTAGCTCACTGTAAAATCAGAATCAATCTTTTCTGCAAAAAGAGTGTCCGCATTCATGGCGATGCCGATTCCTGCACCGCCGAGTACCCCCACGGCTGCCGCCACACCGATTGCAGTTTTTGCTTTTTTGTTCATTGCCCTTCTTCTCCTTTTTCTATCTCTAAAAAAGTATCCCCCGATGTTTTTCTCTCCTCTCACTATATCAAACGAGCAAGAAAAAGGCAATGTTTGTTTTATACTTTTGTAAAATATTTTATATTTTTCAACGGGGACGCACCCTTTTGTTCAGTGGGGACGCACCCTTTTGTCCGTTGGGGACGCACCCTTTTGTCCGTTGGGGACGCACCCTTGAGGGCAGATTTACATAATTTCATTACATATTGTAAAAAGAGATGTTATTTTGCGAGATTGGGGAATGAATTAGTATCTCTTAATATCTTTGTGTTACGCCAGCAATCAGCAGACACGATGTCTGCTGAAGGCACAACTGAGCCATGGATGGCG